>NZ_FYDV01000012.1:0-163615 GCF_900187535.1 Pseudomonas sp. Irchel s3a18
TTTGCCGATGTCGATACCGAGAAGCGTCATCGTATTCATGAGAGATCCTCCGTCCGAAAACGAGAAAAGCCCTGCAAGCGTAAACCTGCAGGGCTTCTCGGTCAGGCTGACCATCTCATTAGCCCCGCCTGGGTTACCAGGCGGGGCTTTTCAGTGGCGGACGGAATCAGGCGAGTGGTTTAGGCTCGTGCTCTTTTTCCTGGGCCTCGGGTTGTTGCTCTGCCGCTTCTTCGACGGAACGCAGGTTTTCGTCGATGGTCGAGGCAGCCGGAGCAGGCGCTGCTTCCACCACTTCAGCCACGACGGCCGGTGCAGCAGCGGCTGCCAGTTCGGCTTCCTTCTGCAGGCGCTCGGCTTCACGCTTGCGACGACGCACTTCACGTGGGTCGTTCGGCGCACGACCATTTTCGGTCAGGGCGCTGACAGGGGCAGTTTCGACAGCCGGTGCGGCCACTTCGGCAACCACTGGTGCCTCTACTGGCGCAGGTTCGGCAGCAACGGCCACTGGCTCGGCAACCACTTCAGCAACCGGTGCCGGCGCTTCGACGGCAACAGGCTCGGCAACCCAGTTGAATGCGGTTTGCTCTTCGCGAACTTCCGGTGCCTGTTCAGCGACTGGCGCTTCAACGGCGGTAGGAGCTTCAACCGCAGGCTCTGCAATCGCGACGGGGGCTTCAGCCGCAGCTTGCACTTCAGGCTGGGCTTCAACCACTGGAGCAACTTCTACAGCAGGAGCGGCTGGCGCTTCGACTGGAGTGGTGGCTTCCACGACTGGCGCTTCAGCCTGGGCCGTTTCTTCCTGGGTGGGTGCTTCAGTCGCGGCGGCAGTCGCACGTTCAGCCTGTTGGTGAGCCTGGGCTTCAGCAGGCGCGCTGATTACAGTGCTGGCAACGGCGGCGGTCACGGCCAGGCCGGCAGCCAGTTCAGTGCCCGTTGGCTCTTCGCTGCCTTCGGTCTCTTCCGAGCCTTCGATCACGTTGCCGTTGGCATCACGCTGACGCTCGCGACGGTTGCTGCGACGACGCTGACCGCGGGAGCGGCGGCGTGGACGATCGCCTTCGGCGTTTTCCTGGCCATCTTCCTGCAGTTGCTCTTCGTTGGTCGGCAGCTCTTCTTCGGCAGCAGCGGCGACAGCCTGTTCAGCACGTGGTTGACGCTCTTCACGCGGTGGGCGTGGCGCGCGTTCTTCGCGTGGCGGACGAGCCGGACGCTCTTCAGCGACGGCAGCAGCGGCTGGCGCGGCTGGCACGGCATCCAGCGGTTCGCGCAGTTCACGCACCGGGCGCTCTTCGCGCTCGCCACGTGGCTTGCGGTCTTCGCGCGGAGCGCGTGGTGCACGCTCTTCACGAGGTGGGCGAGGTGCGCGTTCTTCGCGAGCGACCACCGGGGTCTCTTCGCGGGCTTCGCGTGGCTGGCGTTCTTCGCGTGGCTCACGTGGTGCGCGCTCTTCGCGCGGTGCACGTTCTTCACGTGGCTTGCGCTCTTCATCGCGGCGGCCGTTACGGCTGCGGCTCTGCTGGCGACCGGTGCGACGTTCTTCGTTGCGTGCCGGACGCTCGGCAGCAGGCTTTTCAACCACAACCGGAGCCGCTGGCTCTTCCTTGGTGGCGAACAGGCTGACCAGCGACTTCACCAGGCCTTTGAACAGGCTTGGTTCAGGGACGGCAACCGGCGTAGGGGCTGGGGCCGGAGCAGCTACTTCGGTTGGAACCGGAGCATTGGCGCGGGCCGGAGCAGTTTTCACTGCCGCTTCCTGGCGAACCAGGGTGCGGGTTGCAGCGGCCGGCTGGACGTCTTCGACTTCGGCGGCGGCAGCGGCGATTTCATAGCTCGACTGGCCGGTAGCGGCTTCCGGGCTGTCATCGCGCAGGCGCTGAACTTCGAAGTGCGGCGTTTCGAGGTGATCGTTCGGCAGAATGACGATGCGGGCACGGGTGCGCAGTTCGATCTTGGTGATCGAGTTGCGTTTTTCGTTGAGCAGGAACGCAGCCACCGGGATCGGCACCTGGGCGCGAACTTCGGCGGTGCGGTCTTTCAGGGCTTCTTCTTCGATCAGGCGCAGGATCGCCAGCGACAGCGATTCGACGTCACGGATGATGCCGGTGCCGCTGCAGCGCGGGCAGACGATGCCGCTGCTTTCACCCAGGGATGGACGCAGGCGCTGACGGGACATTTCCAGCAGGCCGAAGCGCGAGATGCGACCGATCTGCACGCGTGCGCGGTCGGCTTCCAGGCATTCGCGGACTTTTTCTTCCACGGCGCGCTGGTTCTTGGCAGGGGTCATGTCGATGAAGTCGATGACGATCAGGCCGCCGATGTCGCGCAGGCGCAACTGACGGGCGATTTCTTCGGCGGCTTCAAGGTTGGTCTGCAGGGCGGTTTCTTCGATATCGCTGCCTTTGGTGGCGCGCGCCGAGTTGATGTCGATGGACACCAGGGCTTCGGTCGGATCGATAACGATGGAGCCGCCCGAAGGCAGTTCAACGACGCGCTGGAAGGCGGTCTCGATCTGGCTTTCGATCTGGAAGCGGTTGAATAGCGGAACGCTGTCTTCGTACAGCTTGATCTTGCTGGCGTACTGCGGCATCACCTGGCGGATGAAGGTCAGGGCTTCGTCCTGGGCCTCAACGCTGTCGATCAGCACTTCGCCGATGTCCTGGCGCAGGTAGTCGCGGATCGCGCGGATGATCACGTTGCTTTCCTGATAGATCAGGAACGGCGCGGAACGATCCAGGGACGCTTCCTTGATGGCGGTCCACAGTTGCAGCAGGTAATCGAGGTCCCACTGCATTTCTTCGCTGCTGCGGCCAAGGCCGGCAGTGCGCACGATCAGGCCCATGTCGGCCGGGGCAACCAGGCCGTTCAGGGCTTCGCGCAGTTCATTGCGTTCTTCACCCTCGATGCGACGGGAGATACCGCCAGCACGCGGGTTGTTCGGCATCAGTACCAGGTAGCGACCGGCCAGGCTGATGAAGGTGGTCAGGGCGGCGCCCTTGTTGCCACGTTCTTCTTTTTCCACCTGAACGATGACTTCCTGGCCTTCGCTCAGGACGTCCTTGATGTTGACGCGGCCTTCAGGGGTCTTCTTGAAGTATTCGCGGGAGATTTCTTTGAGGGGCAGGAAGCCGTGGCGCTCAGAGCCGAAATCGACAAAGGCAGCCTCAAGGCTTGGTTCGATGCGAGTAATCCGGCCTTTATAGATGTTGGCCTTCTTCTGCTCGCGTGCACCGGATTCGATGTCCAGGTCGTAGAGGCGCTGGCCATCTACCAGTGCAACACGCAACTCTTCGGGTTGAGTTGCGTTAATCAGCATTCTTTTCATGTAGTACCGTCGGTTTCCGGGCTGCCGGAAACGGCGTTCGGCACACACGACTTCTCACGGTCGGTGTCAGGTGCGTCGGGAGTGGTTGGCCATTCCCGTGTCCAGCGATGTCCGGCCAATGTGGGCCTTCGTCGCGACGTACGCGTCCTGCTTGCTGTGGCTACTTAAGCACTCAGTCAGGAGGAGGAATCAACCGGCGACTGTGGACGAGATGAAGCGTCTAAATATAAGCCTAGTGCTACACGGTCCGACGGTTGTGCATCTCCACCCTACACGTATCCCTGATAATTCGGGTGCTGCCGCGCGCAGAATCCGCAGCGGGTTGGCATTTACCGTGTTCTCCAAAGGGGAGTCCACGCTCATGGCTACTCAAGACCGGGTGAGGGCGTGTTCGCCAGCTCCCGGCTGTAACAGGCGTTGTTTCCGAAGCATTCGCTCAAGGTCTGATTCGAGACTGACTGCACTTTGTGAACTGGCCGTAAATATCGGCGCAACTGACGAATGGTACCGTCTGGTTGCGCTCGCTTCAGGCCTCATGTCACCTGCGCTTGTTACAATCACGAACCTTCCGATCGATGCGAAAGCCCCGTAGGACGGCCTCGCGTCCTGATGAATTGCGTTGGTCAGGGCCGGCAACTTGCCGTTTGTCCTCTGTCCAGGCCGCTTTTGGCGGCGTTCGCGACTATAGCAGCAATGATTAAGTGCTTCAATTCCATAAAAAATTGTTATCATTCCCGCCATGACGACTACAGCCCCCTCGACCCCAGCCGTACAACTGCTTGAGGTCTCGCCGGAATATGCCGGCCAACGTATTGATAACTTCCTTCTTGCTCGGCTCAAAGGCGTGCCCAAGACCTTGATTTACCGCATTTTGCGTAAAGGCGAAGTGCGAGTGAACAAGGGGCGGATCAAGCCCGAGTACAAGCTGCAGGCGGGCGACATTGTGCGCGTTCCGCCGGTTCGCGTGCCTGAGCGCGACGAGCCGGTGCCGCTGGCGCAAGGTCTGTTACAGCGCCTGGAAGCCTCGATTGTCTTCGAAGACAAGGCGCTGATCGTGATCAACAAGCCTTGCGGTATCGCTGTGCACGGTGGCAGCGGCCTGAGTTTCGGAGTGATTGAAGCCTTTCGTCAGTTGCGCCCGGATGCCAAGGAGCTGGAACTGGTCCACCGGTTGGACCGCGACACCTCCGGGCTGCTGATGATTGCCAAGAAGCGCAGCATGTTGCGCCATCTGCATACCGCCTTGCGCGGTGACGGCGTGGACAAGCGCTACATGGCGCTGGTGCGTGGCAATTGGGCGTCCTCCATCAAGAGTGTTCGTGCGCCGTTGCAAAAGAGCAACCTGCGCTCCGGCGAGCGCATGGTGGAAGTGGATGAGGAGGGCAAGGAAGCGCTGACCTTGTTCAAGGTACTGCGTCGCTTCGGTGATTTCGCCACCCTGGTCGAGGCCAAGCCGGTTACCGGGCGTACCCATCAGATTCGCGTCCATACCCTGCACGCTGGCCACTCGATCGCCGGAGACAGCAAGTACGGCGACGAGGATTTTTCCAAGGAGATTCGCGACCTGGGCGGCAGGCGCCTGTTTCTCCATGCCTACATGCTGACCGTGCCGTTGCCCGATGGTGGCGAGCTCAAGCTGCAGGCGCCTGTGGATGAGATGTGGGCCAAGACCGTGGAGCGCCTGAGTGCACCCTGACTACTCGCTGCTGATCTTTGACTGGGACGGCACGCTGGCCGACTCCATCGGGCGGATTGTCGAGGCGATGCATGTCGCCTCCGAGCGGTCGGGTTTTGCATTGTGTGATGACCTGGCGGTCAAGGGAATTATCGGTCTGGGTTTGCCGGAGGCGATTCGCACCTTGTATCCAGAGATCGGCGATGCCGAACTGGTGGCCTTTCGTCGGCACTATGCCGATCACTACGTCGCCCTGGAGTCCGAGCCTTCACCGTTGTTTGAAGGTGTCGCCGAGTCGCTTGAAGCGTTTCGGGCCGAGGGCTATCAATTGGCGGTCGCCACCGGCAAGGCGCGGCGCGGACTCGATCGAGTGCTCAAGTCCCATGGCTGGGAGGCGTATTTCGATATCACCCGCGCCGCCGACGAGACGGCCAGCAAGCCGCACCCATTGATGCTTGAGCAGATTCTGGCGCATTGTGGTGTTGGTGCCGGGCGGGCGTTGATGGTCGGGGATTCGTCATTCGACCTGCAGATGGCGCGTAATGCTGGCATGGCGTCCGTGGCGGTCAGTTATGGGGCTCAATCCATCGAGGCGTTGCGCGCGTTCGAGCCGCGACTGGCCATAGATCATTTTTCGCAATTGCGCGCCTGGCTGGGTCAGCGGGCCAATTAAGTTTGTGTTGGGGTGGATGCAATGACTGACGAATGGAAAGCGCCCGACAAGGCCAAGTCTGAAGGCGGCGAAGACAAGAGCTGGAAGTTGCTGGAGAAGACCCTGCTTGCGGGTGTGCAGGAGCAGCGTCGTTCGCGGCGCTGGGGGGTTTTCTTCAAGTTGTTGACCTTTGTTTATCTGTTTGTCGCGCTGATTCTGTTCACGCCGCTGATGGATATGGAGAAGTCCGCGGCGCGTGGTCCGGGCTATACCGCGTTGATCGATATTGCTGGCGTGATAGCCGACAAGGAACCGGCCAGCGCTGACAACATCGTCAGCAGTCTGCGGGCGGCGTTCGAGGACACGAAGGTCAAGGGTGTTGTGTTGCGCATCAACAGCCCGGGCGGCAGTCCGGTGCAGTCGGGTTACGTGTATGACGAGATTCACCGCCTGCGTGGCTTGCACCCGGATACCAAGGTGTATGCGGTGATTTCCGATATTGGTGCCTCGGGCGCTTATTACATTGCCAGTGCTGCGGATGCGATTTATGCCGACAAGGCCAGTCTGGTGGGTTCCATTGGAGTGACGGCGGCTGGTTATGGGTTTGTCGGTACCATGGAGAAGCTGGGTGTCGAGCGTCGCACCTACAATTCGGGTGAGCACAAATCGTTCCTTGATCCGTTCCAGCCGCAAAAAGCTGAAGAGACTAAATTCTGGCAGGGCGTGCTGGATACGACGCACCAGCAGTTCATTGCCAGCGTGAAAAAAGGGCGTGGTGATCGCCTGAAGGACAAGGAGCATCCGGAGCTGTTTTCCGGCTTGGTCTGGTCGGGCGAGCAGGCGTTGCCGCTGGGGCTGATCGATGGCCTGGGCAGTGCCAGTTCGGTGGCGCGGGACGTGATTGGCGAAAAAGAACTGGTCGACTTCACCATCGAGGAGTCGCCGTTTGATCGCTTCTCGAAAAAGCTGGGGGCGAGCGTGGCTGCGCAACTGGCCATGTGGATGGGCTTTCAAGGTCCTGCATTGCGCTGATCGCTGTTTTGTAAAGGAAACCGGCCTCGATGGCCGGTTTTTTTTGCATTGGTCTCAGGGGATTTGCACGCCCTCTGCCAGCAGCATGTCCACCAGGCGTATCAGTGGCAAACCCACCAGGCTGGTGGCGTCCGGGCCCTCGGTGCTTTGAAACAGGCTGACGCCCAGTCCTTCGGCCTTGAAGCTGCCTGCGCAGTCATAGGGCTGCTCGGCGTGCAGGTAGTGCTCGATGCGCTGCGGGTTGAGGGTGCGCATGTGTACGGTGAAGGGGATGCAGTCGAGCTGGCACAGGCCTGTCTGGCTGTTGAAGAGGGCCAGGCCGGTGAGGAAGGTCACGCTGGTGCCGCTGGCGGCCAGTAGCTGCTCGCGGGCCTTCTCGAAGGTGTGGGGCTTGCCGATGATGCGTCCATCCAGTACGGCGACCTGGTCCGAGCCGATAATCAGGTGTGCGGGGTGGCTGTCGGCCAGCGCTCGGGCTTTTTCCTCGGCCAGGCGTTTTACCAGTTCGATGGCGGGCTCGCCAGGCTGGTGGCTTTCGTCGATATCCGGCGACTGGCAGGTGAATGGCAGCTGCAGGCGAGCCAGTAATTCACGGCGATAAACCGAGCTTGAAGCGAGTAATAAAGGCAGCATGCGGCTCTCCAGAAGTCAGCCGATAATTCTAGCGGGGCTTCCAAGTGACGGACAGGGCTGAATTTCCTTTGACATGGGCGGGGGCATCCCTATAATGCTGCGCCTATGTTGAATGACCCGATTCCACCTCACGTTGACCCGCGCAAATTGGCTGATCGTGGCACCACCCTCCAGGGTGAAATGCTGCTAGCCGATTTGGAGAGACTCTGCGACCCGCTTTCCGACACTGTCGGTACGGTGCAGGCTAAATTCGTTTTTGAACGAGATGAACGTAAATCTGTGGTGATCCACAGCTTTATCGACACCGAGGTCAAAATGGTTTGCCAGCGTTGTCTTGAGCTGGTCACCCTGCCGATTCACAGCGAATGCAGTTATGCTGTGGTAAAGGAGGGTGCGAATACCCAGTCGTTGCCGAAAGGTTATGACGTGCTGGAACTGGGCGAAGATCCTTTGGATCTGCAGTCACTGATCGAGGAGGAGCTTTTGCTCGCCTTGCCCATTGTGCCTGCTCATCATCCGGAAGAATGCCAGCAGCCGGCGGGTCTCGATGAGCCCGAACCGAGCGAGGACGAGGTAACGCGGTCCAACCCGTTCAGTGTATTGGCGCAGTTAAAGCGTGACCCAAACGTTTAGGAGTTAATCAATTATGGCTGTTCAGCAGAACAAAAAATCCCGCTCCGCCCGTGACATGCGTCGTTCGCACGATGCTCTCGAGGCAAGCACCCTGTCCGTAGAAAAGACCACTGGTGAAGTTCACCTGCGTCACCACGTATCGCCAGAAGGCGTATACCGTGGCCGTAAAGTGATCGACAAGGGCGCTGACGAGTAATCCTTGTCCGCTCAAGTTATCGCGATTGACGCAATGGGCGGGGACTTCGGTCCCCGCAGCATTGTTCAGGCCAGCCTTGCTTGTCTGTCTGCTACGCCCTCGCTGCACCTGACCCTTGTCGGTCAACCCTCCCTCCTTGAAGAATTGATCGCCAGCCAGTCGGCTGTGGATCGCGCACGCCTGACGATTGTGCCGGCCCTTGACGTCATCGGCATGGATGAAAAACCTTCCCAGGCCCTGCGTGGCAAGCCGGACTCCTCGATGCGCGTGGCCCTCGAGCTGTTGCGTGATGGCAAGGTCCAGGCGTGTGTCAGTGCCGGCAATACCGGTGCGCTAATGGCGCTGTCACGTTATGTGCTCAAGACGTTGCCGGGTATTGATCGTCCGGCCATGATCGCGGCGATTCCGACCCAGCGTGGTTATTGCCAGTTGCTCGACCTGGGCGCCAACGTCGATTGCAGTGCCGAGCACCTGCTCCAGTTCGCCGTGATGGGGTCGGTAGCGGCGCAGACTCTGGGTATCGCTCGCCCGAAGGTGGCGTTGCTCAACATCGGTACCGAAGACATCAAGGGCAATCAACAGGTCAAGCTCGCCGCTACGCTGCTGCAAAACGCCCGGGGCCTGAACTACATCGGATTCATCGAAGGCGATGGCTTGTATCGTGGCGAGGCGGATGTGGTGGTGTGTGACGGCTTTGTCGGCAACATCCTGCTCAAGTCCAGCGAAGGTCTGGCGACCATGATTGCCGGGCGCATCGAGGCGCTGTTCAGGAAAAACCTGGCCTCCAGAGTGGTCGGTGCCTTGGCGTTGCCGCTGATGAAACGCTTGCGGGCCGAGCTCGCGCCGGCCACGCACAATGGTGCGAGCTTCCTTGGTTTGCAGGGGATTGTCGTCAAGAGTCACGGCTCGGCGGGTGTGCAGGGGTTCCAGAGTGCCATCCAGCGCGCCTTGATCGAGATTCAGGAAAACCTGCCTGAGCGCCTTCACGGTCGTCTCGAGGATTTGTTGCCTTAGGCATTTTCGTCGGACAATGCTTAAATGTGACCGCTCGGTTCAATTGGCCATCCAACTGTCAGTTTCTTGCGTCCCTCAAATGGGGCGTCAACTCTCCGACGACAAGATCATTAGGGGCTTGTTACATGTCTGCTTCCCTCGCATTCGTCTTTCCAGGACAGGGTTCGCAGTCCCTCGGCATGCTGGCCGAGTTGGGCGCGCAACATCCATTGATCCTCGAAACCTTCAAAGAAGCTTCCGATGCTCTGGGTTACGACCTGTGGGCACTGACCCAGCAGGGGCCGGAAGAGCAGCTCAATCAAACCGACAAGACCCAGCCGGCCATTCTGACCGCTTCGATCGCCCTGTGGCGCCTGTGGCTGGCTGAAGGCGGTGCACGTCCGGCCTACGTTGCCGGTCACAGCCTGGGCGAGTACAGCGCGCTGGTTGCCGCTGGCAGCCTGAGCCTGGGGGCCGCCGTCAAGCTGGTAGAGCGTCGCGGCCAGTTGATGCAGGAGGCCGTACCGGCCGGGCAGGGCGGCATGGCCGCCATTCTCGGCCTGGATGATGCCGACGTGCTGGCAGCCTGTGCTGAAGCGGCGCAAGGCGAGGTGGTCAGTGCGGTCAACTTCAACTCGCCGGGCCAGGTGGTGATCGCCGGTGCCAAGGCGGCTGTCGAGCGCGCCATCGAAGGCTGCAAGGCGCGTGGCGCCAAGCGTGCGATGCCGTTGCCGGTCAGCGTGCCGTCGCACTGCGAACTGATGCGTCCGGCTGCCGAGCGATTCGCCGAGTCCATTGCCGCGATCGACTGGCAGGCTCCGCAGATTCCTGTGGTGCAAAACGTCAGTGCTGCGGTGCCAACTGACCTGGAAACCCTCAAGCGCGACCTGCTCGAGCAACTCTACAAGCCGGTTCGCTGGGTCGAGTCCGTCCAGACACTGGCTGCTAAGGGTGCGACCCAACTGGTCGAGTGCGGTCCGGGTAAAGTCCTGGCTGGCCTGAACAAGCGTTGCGCCGAAGGCGTGTCGACCTCTAACCTCAATACCCCAGATGCCTTCGCTGCCGCCCGTGCAGCGCTGGCCTGAATTAGGAGAAGCTTGCATGAGTCTGCAAGGTAAAGTTGCACTGGTGACCGGTGCCAGCCGCGGTATTGGCCAGGCCATCGCCCTGGAGCTGGGTCGTCAGGGTGCTATCGTGGTTGGTACCGCGACTTCCGCTTCCGGTGCCGAGCGCATCGCGGCAACCCTGAAGGAAAACGGCATTCAAGGCACCGGCCTTGAGCTCAATGTCACCAGCGACGAGTCCGTGGCGGCCGTGCTGGCGAGCATTCAGGAGCAGTTCGGTGCGCCGGCGATTCTGGTCAATAACGCCGGCATCACCCGCGATAACCTGATGATGCGCATGAAAGATGACGAATGGCATGATGTTGTCGATACCAACCTGAACAGTCTGTTTCGCCTGTCCAAGGGTGTTTTGCGCGGCATGACCAAGGCGCGTTGGGGCCGAATTATCAGTATTGGTTCGGTTGTGGGTGCCATGGGCAACGCAGGCCAAGTAAACTATGCAGCCGCCAAGGCGGGTCTGGAAGGTTTCAGCCGCGCGTTGGCGCGTGAAGTGGGCTCGCGCTCGATCACGGTCAACTCGGTGGCTCCGGGGTTCATCGATACCGATATGACCCGTGAGCTGCCTGAAGCGCAGCGTGAAGCCCTGCAGACGCAAATTCCGCTGGGCCGACTGGGGCAAGCTCAAGAGATCGCGTCCGTGGTCGCTTTTCTTGCGTCGGACGGTGCGGCTTACGTTACTGGGGCTACAATCCCGGTGAACGGCGGGATGTACATGAGTTAAATGTGACGGATTGCTTCAAAAAAATGTCATACGAGCTGTCTAAAATCCGTTATAAAGCTGCACTTTATTTATAGGCAGCGGGTCATCAGGGTTTGAGGAGTGAAGCTTTCAGTTGAAAAACCGAAAAGCCTTTCTATACACTTACCCACTGGCCAGCTGCCTGAATTTGTCCATTAGGAGTGAAAACAAGGTATGAGCACCATCGAAGAGCGCGTCAAGAAAATCGTTGCTGAGCAACTGGGCGTTAAAGAAGAAGAAGTTGTGAACACTGCTTCCTTCGTAGAAGACCTGGGTGCCGACTCCCTTGACACCGTTGAGCTGGTGATGGCTCTGGAAGAGGAATTCGAGACCGAAATCCCTGACGAAGAAGCTGAGAAGATCACTACTGTACAAGCTGCCATCGACTACGTTACTAGCCATCAGGCGTAATAGTTTGTAATCGTTGTTCGCTGTCATGGAAAAACCGCACTGCCATCATGGCGTGCGGTTTTTTCTTTAGGTCCGATGCAAAGTCGTCATTTGAAAAAAGGAGAGTGCTGTGTCGCGTAGACGCGTCGTAGTCACCGGTATGGGTATGTTGTCGCCACTGGGCACGGATGTGCCGAGCAGCTGGCAGGGCATTCTGGCTGGCCGCAGTGGCATTGGTCTGATCGAACACACCGACCTTTCTGCCTATTCCACCCGTTTTGGCGGCTCGGTAAAGGGCTTCAATGTCGAGGAATATCTGTCGGTCAAGGAAGCTCGCAAACTCGACCTGTTCATTCAATACGGTCTGGCGGCCGGGTTTCAGGCGGTGCGTAATGCCGGCCTGGAAGTGACCGATGCCAACCGTGATCGCATTGGCGTGGCCATGGGTTCGGGTATTGGCGGTCTGACCAATATCGAAGAAACCAGCCGCACCTTGCATGATTCGGGGCCGCGACGGATTTCTCCGTTTTTCGTGCCGGGCTCGATCATCAATATGATTTCCGGCTTCCTGTCCATCCATCTGGGGACACAGGGGCCGAACTACGCCATCTCGACAGCGTGTACCACCGGTACTCACTGCATCGGCATGGCGGCGCGCAACATTGCCTACGGCGAAGCCGATGTGATGATTGCCGGCGGTTCCGAAATGGCGGCGTGCGGCCTGGGCATGGGCGGCTTCGGTGCCGCGCGTGCACTGTCGACCCGCAACGACGAGCCGACCCGCGCCAGTCGTCCATGGGACAAGGGCCGTGATGGCTTCGTCTTGTCCGATGGTGCCGGTGCGTTGGTGCTCGAAGAGCTTGAGCACGCCAAGGCCCGTGGTGCGACCATCTATGCCGAGCTGATCGGTTTCGGCATGAGCGGTGACGCCTATCACATGACCTCGCCGCCAGCTGACGGTGCGGGGGCTGCGCGCTGCATCACCAACGCGTTGCGCGATGCGCAGATCAACGGCGATCAGGTGCAGTACATCAACGCCCACGGTACCTCGACCTCTGCCGGCGACCTCGCCGAAGCCCAGGCGATCAAGACCGTGTTCGGCGATCACGCCTATAAGCTGGCGGTCAGTTCGACCAAGTCCATGACCGGTCACCTGCTGGGTGCGGCGGGCGCTGTCGAGGCGATCTTCAGTGTGCTGGCCATCAATGGCCAAGTGGCGCCGCCGACCATCAACCTTGATGAGCCGGGCGAAGGTTGCGATCTCGATTTCGTGCCGCACACGGCGCGTAACATGGACATCGACGTGGTGCTGTCCAACTCGTTCGGCTTTGGTGGCACCAATGGCTCCCTGGTGTTTCGCCGGTTCGTCGGTTGATGGACAGCTGGGTCGACGGTCGGCCGGGTGACTCACTGTCGCTGAAAGACCGCGGCCTGGCTTATGGTGACGGCCTGTTCGAGACCATAGCGGTCAAGGGTGGGCAGCCACTGTTACTGGATCGACACCTGCAGCGTCTGGCTGAGGGGTGTTCGCGCCTGGCAATGGCTGCGGATCACGGGTTGATCCGCAGCGAACTGCTGGCATACGCCGCCGCCCTGGGCGAGGGTGTGCTCAAGCTAATGCTCACGCGTGGTGACAGCCTGCGCGGTTATGCCGCCGACCCCGCGGCTGCGCCCCGGCGAATCCTGCAAGGCAATCCCCCGGTGGTTTACCCGCCTGCCCATGGACAGCAAGGTGTACGGTTGTTTCCTTGCGCGACGCGCCTTTCGATCCAGCCGGCCCTGGCCGGTCTCAAGCATCTCAATCGCCTTGAACAGGTCATTGCCCGTGCCGAATGGCAGGGGGGTGATTGTGCCGAGGGCTTGATGCTGGACCTTGAGGGGCGAGTCATTGAGGGGGTCTTCAGTAATCTGTTTCTGGTGCGTAATGGCGTTTTGGTCACTGCCGATTTGAGTCGCTGTGGCGTTGCCGGCGTGATGCGTGCCGAATTATTGTTTCAAGCCAAGTCTTTGGGAATCCCCACTGAAATCACCGATATCAGTCTCGAACACCTGCAACAGGCTGATGAAGTCTTCGTCTGCAACAGCGTATACGGCATTTGGCCGGTATGCGCTTGTGCTGCGCTGAGCTGGCCGGTTGGGCCGCTCACCCGTAAACTGCAAGGCATTGCCCGCGCGCTACTGGATGCTTGATTCGTGAGACGTAAACTCTTGCTGCTGCTGGAAACCGGACTGGTTCTGGCGGGGCTGCTGCTGGGCGCTTCGGCCTGGAAAATCAATTCGGCGCTGGAGCAGCCGCTCAACATTACTCAGGAAGAGTTGCTGGACGTACCTAATGGAACCACGCCGTCCGGGACGTTCAAGCGTATGGAAGCAGACGGTATCCTCGAGGATGCCTTCTGGTTGCGCCTATACTGGCGCCTCAACCTCGCTACCCAGCCTCTGCACAGCGGTGAATACCGCATGCTACCCGGTATGACTGCGCAAGGCCTGATCGGCCTTTGGCAGCGCGGCGAAGTGGTTCAGTACAGCCTGACCCTGGTGGAGGGCTGGAACTTCCGTCAGGTTCGTGCCGCGTTGGCGAAAACCGACAAGCTGGAACAGACCCTCGATGGCTTGAGCGACGGCGAGCTGATGGAGAAGCTTGGACATGCCGGCGTGTTTCCGGAGGGGCGGTTTTTTCCGGACACTTACCGCTTCGTGCGTGGCATGACCGACGCGCAGGTGCTGGCAAAAGCCTATGACCGACTGGATGAAGTCCTGGCCGCGGAGTGGGGCAAGCGTTCTCCTGATGCACCGTACACCGAACCCTATCAGGCGCTGATCATGGCCTCACTGGTGGAGAAGGAGACCGGTGTACCCCAGGAGCGCGGGCAGATTGCCGGCGTGTTCGTGCGTCGCCTGCAGTTGGGCATGCTGTTGCAAACCGACCCGACCGTGATCTACGGGATGGGTGAGCGTTACAACGGCAAGCTGACGCGGGCGTATCTCCGGGAGCCGACGCCGTACAATACCTACGTGATTTCCGGATTGCCGCCGACGCCGATTGCGATGGTCGGCCGTGAAGCGATTCATGCGGCATTGAACCCTGTTCCTGGCAGCAGTTTGTACTTCGTGGCACGGGGCGATGGCAGTCATGTGTTCTCCGATGACCTGGATGCCCACAACAATGCCGTGCGCGAGTATCAGATCAAGCGTCGCGCGGACTATCGTTCCAGTCCTGCGCCGGACAATGGCGCGGCAGCACCCGATGCGGACGCGCCTGATACTGCCCCAGAGATGGGGCTCGAAGTGCCATCAGCGCTGCCGGCACCTGATGTGCAAGCACCGCAAAGCCCGCAATGACTCTGACTAAGGACTGCCTGTGACTGGCTTGTTTATAACTCTGGAAGGCCCGGAAGGCGCTGGCAAAAGCACCAATCGCGAGTACCTGGCCGAACGCCTGCGTGCCGAGGGTATCGAGGTCGTGCTGACTCGCGAACCTGGCGGTACGCCGCTGGCCGAGCGCATTCGCGATGTCTTGCTGGCACCCGTCGACGAAGTCATGAACCCGGATACCGAGCTGTTGCTGGTGTTTGCCGCGCGTGCGCAGCACCTGGCCGAGGTGATTCGCCCGGCGCTGGCTCGCGGGGCCGTGGTGCTGTGCGATCGCTTTACCGACTCCACTTACGCCTATCAGGGTGGCGGCCGTGGGTTGTCCCTGGAGCGCATTGCTGCCCTGGAAACCTTTGTCCAGGGTGACCTGCGTCCAGACCTGACGCTGGTGTTCGACTTGCCGATTGAAATCGGTATGGCACGCGCCAGTGCCCGTGGTCGGCTGGATCGTTTCGAGCTGGAAGGCCGGGTGTTTTTCGACGCCGTGCGCAATGCGTTTCTCAAGCGTGCGGCAGCCGATCCTGCGCGTTACCTGTTGGTGGATGCTTCACAGCCATTGGCCCAGGTCCAGCGGGCGCTGGACGCGCTGATGCCGCAACTGCTGGAGCGTCATCGTGGCTGAAGCCTATCCGTGGCAAGACAGCCTCTGGCAGCAACTGGCTGGACGTGCGCAGCACGCTCATGCCTACCTGCTCCATGGTCCTACGGGTATTGGCAAGCGAGCCTTGGCCGAGCGCCTGATGGCGCGTTTGCTGTGCCAGCGGCCTGAAGGTCTGGATGCGTGCGGGCAGTGTAAGTCCTGCCTGTTGCTCAAGGCGGGCAGCCACCCGGATAACTACATCCTGGAGCCGGAAGAGGCGGACAAGGCGATCAAGGTCGACCAGGTCCGCGAGCTGGTGAGTTTCGTGGTGCAGACCGCACAGTTGGGCGGGCGCAAGGTGGTGTTGATCGAGCCGGCGGAGTCGATGAACATCAACGCGGCCAACGCCTTGCTCAAAAGCCTCGAAGAGCCTTCGGGCGATACCGTGTTGTTGTTGGTCAGTCACCAGACCAGCCGGTTGCTGCCGACGATCAAGAGTCGTTGTGTGCAGCAAGCCTGTCCGCTGCCAAGCGAGGCCATGAGCCTTGCGTGGCTGGCCACGGCCTTGCCCGGCTGTAGCGAAGACGAGCGCGTCGAACTGCTGACCCTGGCGGCGGGTTCGCCCCTGGCGGCGGTCACCTTGCAGGCCCAGGGTGTGCGCGAGCAGCGTGCGCTGGTGGTCGACGGTGTCAAGAAGTTGCTCAAGCAGCAGCAGTCGCCCACGCAGCTGGCTGAAGGCTGGAATGCGATCCCGCTGTTACTGCTGTTCGACTGGTTCTGTGATTGGTCGAACCTGATTCTGCGTTATCAATTGACCCAGGACGAGGCCGGACTTGGCCTGGCGGACATGCGCAAGGTGGTGCAGTACCTGGCGCAGAAGTCCTCGAAGGACAAGGTCCTGACTATTCAGGACTGGATCCTTGCCCAGCGACAGAAAGTGCTGAGCAAGGCTAATCTCAATCGTGTGCTGCTGCTTGAAGCCTTGCTGGTGCAGTGGACAGGTTTGCCTGGTCAGCGATGATCGGGGCACCTGCATGAATGAACACCGTCCGGTCGCCATACCCAGGTCGACCGTCCCCTCTCACAGGATGTAGTTTCAGCCTTTTATGCTCGTAGATTCCCATTGTCATCTCGACCGTCTCGATCTCGCCGCACATGACGGCTCCCTGGATGCCGCACTTGAAGCGGCACGCCAGCGTGGGGTCGGGCATTTCCTGTGCATCGGCGTCAGTGTCGATAACGCCGCCGACGTTAAGGCGCTCGCTGAGCGCTATGACGACGTCGACTGTTCGGTGGGGGTTCATCCCCTGGATGTGCAGCCGGACGCGGCCCCCGCGCTGGACTGGCTGCTGCAGGAACTCAACCACCCGCGGGTAGTGGCCATCGGCGAAACCGGCCTGGACTACCACTACGAGCCTGAGGCGGCCCACTTGCAGCAGGCGTCCTTCCGGCTGCACCTGCACGCCGCGCAACAGACGGGCAAGCCGGTGATCGTCCACACCCGTGGCGCGCGTGCCGATACGCTGGCGTTGTTGCGTGAAGCCGCGCTGCCCCAGGCCGGCGTGCTGCATTGCTTCACTGAAGACTGGGACATGGCCAAGGCCGCGCTGGACCTGGGGTTCTACATTTCGCTGTCGGGGATCGTGACCTTTCGCAATGCCGATGCCCTGCGCGATGTGGCCAGCAAGGTGCCCGCAGACCGGCTGCTGGTCGAGACCGATTCGCCGTACCTGGCGCCGATTCCGTATCGTGGCAAGCCAAACCTGCCGCAGTACGTGCGGGAAGTGGCAGAGTTCCTGGCGATGCTGCGCGGCGAGTCTTATGAGCGTTTCGCCGAGCAGACCACCGAGAACTTCAGGCGGCTGTTTCCGTTGGCGCACGTCAGGTCGGCTGGCTAAAGGACGCTCTGGGGCGCTCAAATTGCAGGCAAAAAAAACCCGGGTTCTGGGGGGTGAATCCGGGTTAAGACCATTAGGAGTAAAACAAAGGCACGCAGTCCATTGGTACCTATATCGACACGCCACTTGGGGGAGATGACGCGTCGACATTTCAAGTATTGATCAGTATTGCGCCTCGTCCAGTTTGCCCCCTGCGTTTCTTAAACAAATTTGGAATACCGGCGCTTCGCTTGAGTTCTCACTGCCTGGCGATGGACGCAATAATGGCAATAGTTTCGTCGATCACGCGCTTTTCTGTGTAGAAGTGCGGAGAGAAACGAATGCCGGGGCCGCGTGGAATACACACCACTTGCTGGGCTTTCAGGGTCTCGTAAAGCACCTGATTATCGATGCCGTCGATACTGAACGAGAAAATCCCGCCGCGCCGGGCCGGATTCAACGGACTGTGCAGTTTCACGCCGGCAATGGTGCTGAGCCCCTCCTGTAGCCATTGCACCCGCTCGGCAATCAGGGCGGCAACCTGTTCCATGCCGACTTCTTCCAGTAATGACAGGCTGGCCTCCAGGGCCATGGCTCCGAGCATGTTCGGGCTGCCGCACTCAAAGCGTCGGGCACTTTTGGCCGGTTCCCAGGTGGTGCGATTGTAATCGCCCATGTGTTCGAGCATGTGCCAGCCGAATTCATGCAGCTTCAACTGTTCGCGCAGGTCGCTACGCACGTAGAACACCCCAAGGCCTTCTGGCCCCAGCATCCATTTGTGGCCGTCGGCCATGGCGAAGTCGCATTGATAACTCTGGACATCGAAGGGCAGGGCGCCCAGTTGCTGGATGGCGTCGATGCAGAACAGCACATCCTGCTGCTTGCAACCGGCGCCCAGGCGCTGCAGGTCCAGGCGCAGGCCGCTGGCGAACTGCACCGCGCTGACCGACATCAGGCGGGTTCGAGGACCGCAAGCAGTCAACAAGGCACCTTCTGGGTCGTCGCCCTTGAGGCTGACCTGGACCACTTCCACGCCTTGGGCGGTCAAGGCCTCCCAGACGATACGGTTGGAAGGAAATTCTTCATCGCTGATGACAATCTGGTCACCACTGGCCCAGCTCAGTCCGAAGGCGACAAAAGACAATGCCTCGGAAGTATTTTTGACCAATGCGATATCATCCGTCGACGGCGCGTTTAGCAGTCGTTTCAGGCGTTCGCGCAGGCGTTGCTCCAATGCCATCCAGTCCGGATAATCACGTGCACCCAGTAAAACGTTCTCTTGGGCGAAGCGCGACACGGCTGTTGCGGCGCGGTTTGGCCAGGGTGCGACGGCCGCATGATTCAAATAACGCAGGCCCGGAGCCTGTACAAATTCATCAAGAAACGTAGTCATGGTCGGATGATCCGTGCAATTTGGCGCAATTTAGGCATAATACGCGGCTTCGAATTTTGACCCCTACAGACCTTTTTCTTATGCATAAAGAACCTCGTAAGGTCCGTGAGTTTCGTCGCCGCGAGCAAGAAATTCTCGACACCGCGCTCAAGCTGTTCCTCGAACAAGGTGAAGACAGTGTCACCGTCGAGATGATCGCTGATGCCGTGGGTATCGGCAAAGGCACCATCTACAAGCACTTCAAGTCCAAGGCGGAGATCTATCTGCGCCTGATGCTCGACTACGAGCGTGACCTGAACGAGCTGCTGCACTCTGCCGATGTCGACAAGGATAAGGAAGCCCTGTCCCGGGCCTACTTCGAATTCCGCATGCGCGATCCGCAGCGCTACCGGTTGTTCGATCGCCTGGAAGAGAAGGTGGTCAAGGGCAACCAGGTGCCGGAGATGGTCGAGGAACTGCACAAGATTCGCGCCTCCAATTTCGATCGCCTGACCTTGTTGATCAAGGGCCGCATCAGCGAAGGCAAACTGGAAGACGTGCCGCCGTATTTCCACTTCTGCGCATCCTGGGCGCTGGTGCATGGCGCCGTGGCGCTGTATCACTCGCCGTTCTGGAGCAATGTGCTGGAAGATCAGGAAGGTTTCTTCCAGTTCCTGATGGATATCGGCGTGCGCATGGGTAACAAGCGCAAGCGCGATACCGACACGCCAGGCAGCTGATCCATTCAGCAGCCTTATTGCGCCATGTTTCCCTGTATGGCGCAGTGCCCCGGGAATATACTCAGGCTTAGGTATTGCTAAAACTTGATTTGTGAGTCAAGTTTTAGCTTTTCCGCATCGACTTCCGCCGGAGTGATCCATGATCGTTGACCGACAAGGCAGGCGCTTCCGCAATTTGCGGGTCAGCCTGACTTCCGCCTGCAACTACGCCTGTACCTACTGTGTGCCTAATGGCAAGCGGTTGGTGGCTGCGCAGGATGAACTGTCGGCCGAAGCCATGGCGCGCGGCGTTGCCTATCTGATCGAAGCCGCCGGCATCGAGCGTCTGCGCATTACCGGTGGCGAGCCGTTGGTGAGCCCCAAGCTGGAAGCCTTCATGACGGCGGTGGGGCAGATGGGGCTTGAAGACATCAGCCTGACCACCAACGGACAATTGCTGGCCAGGAAGCTGCCTCTGCTGGTGGATGCCGGCATTCGGCGGATCAACGTTTCCCTTGATACCCTGGACGCTGCCGCGTTTCGCGGTATTGCCCGTGGCGGCGATCTGGCGACCGTGCTCGATGGCATGGGGCAGGCCCGTGCGGCCGGCATCAAGATCAAGGTCAACATGGTGCCGTTGCGTGGGCAGAACCTCGATCAAGTGCTGCCATTGCTCGATTATTGCCTGGAGCGTGGCTATGAGTTGCGTTTCATCGAGCTGATGCGCATGGGCCATTTGGCCAGTGATTCAAACGCGTTCCTGCAACAATTCGTCAGCCTTCAGCAGTTGCTCAGCCTGATTGGCGAGCGGTACGAGTACCTGCAGGCCGACGCCCCTGTGGATGCCACGGCGGTGCGTTATGAAATCCCTGGCCATGGCCACTTCGGCGTGATCGCCAACGAAAGCGTACCATTCTGCCGCACCTGTTCGCGTTTGCGCCTGTCGTCCACGGGCTGGCTGCACGGTTGCCTGTCATCGAGCAACCGCCACTACGTGGGCGACTTGCTGGACAAGCCGCGTCACCAGGCATTGCCCGCGCTCCAGCGCCTGCTGGTAAAAGCCTTGGGCGACAAGCAGGAAGTGGCGTTTTCCGGTGGGGCCACGGTGATGAAGATCATCGGTGGCTGATACAGACCCGAGTGGTAAAAACCCTCATTGATCCTCTGCAAGTGTGCGTGGACTCAAGGACTGGCGCGGAAGCTGCATCCTGCAAAGATTCGCCGGTTTTCCGTCACCGGCTTCTGGAGGGTAGGATGCGTAGCCTGGTTTTGCTGCTGGCCGTTTTGGCACTTGGCGGCTGCATGAATGTCAGCGACATGGGCGAAGAGGCTCGCTATCACATGAGCGATGCGGGTTTGCTCGATCACAGCGACAGCCGTCGCGTGAATAACCTGCGTATTCAGCCAGACTCGTTCATCTACATTGCCCAAGGCCCGTTCGCGCCGCCGGGCAGTGCCGAGCCACGACAGAATGTGGTCGCCGAAGAGGCCTTCAAGGGCTTTATCGAATATTTCCCGATGGTGCGTCG
The DNA here is from genome assembly GCF_900187535.1 of Pseudomonas sp. Irchel s3a18. Taxonomy (NCBI): domain Bacteria; kingdom Pseudomonadati; phylum Pseudomonadota; class Gammaproteobacteria; order Pseudomonadales; family Pseudomonadaceae; genus Pseudomonas; species Pseudomonas sp. Irchel s3a18. The sequence continues at coordinate 20,839 of NZ_FYDV01000012.1, forward strand.
TGCCGCAGGCCCTGAAGGCCTGGATGCCGCCATGGGCGAGGCCCGCGGCCTTGGTGCCCATTACCTGCTGTACACCCGCTTCGCCAGTGCCGATGACCGTATCGGCAACTCGGATGAGTGGCTTGACCAGGAGGCCGTGGACCGCCTGGGGATCGACAGTGGGGTGATTCAGATCATGTTGATCGAGACCAGCACCCGGTATTTGATTGATACTGCACGGATCAAGAGTCGTGGCGGTTTGCTGACGTTCCATGACAACAGGCCAGAAGATCTGCTGGGCCCGCCGCTTGCGCAATACGCTCGCAGCCTGCTGGGCCTGAGCGATCAGTAGTTCACCGGGAGAGCAACATGAGTGGTTCGCAAAAAGCTAACGATCTGCTGGGGCAAATCCCCAAGTCCAAAGGCTTGCCGCCCGTTCATTTGTGGAACCCCGACTTCTGCGGCGACATTGACATGCGCATCGCCCGTGATGGCACCTGGTTTTACCTGGGCACGCCGATCGGGCGCAAGCCGATGGTCAAGCTGTTCTCCACCATCATTCGCCGTGACGGCGATGATTACTTCCTGATCACTCCGGTGGAGAAGGTCGGGATCAAGGTCGACGACGCCCCCTTCGTGGCGGTGACGCTGGACGTCGAAGGTGAGGGGCAGGCCCAGGTGCTGCGCTTCACCACCAACGTCGATGAACTGACAGAGGCCGGGCCTGAGCATCCGTTGCACGTCGTGATCGACCCGGTCACTCAGGAGCCCGCGCCCTATGTGCATGTGCGCACCAATCTGCAAGCCCTGATCCATCGCAACGTGTTCTATCAGTTGGTCGAGCTGGCCGTGACTCGCGAGATCGACGGCCAGCGCTGGTTGGGTGTGTGGAGTGGCGGCGAGTTCTTCCGTATCGGCCTGGAGCCCTGATTCGGGCGCTGTTTCAGTGCCGCGCCCCGGTTCCGGAACCGCGCGGCGCCAATCAGGCTGGCCAACGCGGTGCTGTTTTGGCACTGGCGGCCAAACCGATTTCTTCGAGCAGGTCGTCGCGAAAACGTTGCAGGCGTTCGTGACGCAGGCGCGCCAGACGCTGGCCGGAGGGCGTCTGAAAGCCGTCGGCAAGGTGCAGCAGCTTGGTCTGGAAGTGATCGAGACAAAAACGCTTGTCGTCGTAGTCCCGTGTGCGGGCCAAGGGGTCCGTGGCATCGTAAAGCGTGCTGCCCATGCGCCCGGCGATGTAAAACGTGCGCGCCACGCCGAGCATGCCGAGGGAGTCGAGGCGGTCGGCGTCCTGAAGGATTTTCGCTTCCAGGGTGACGGGAGTGATGTTCGCCGAAAAACTGTGGGCCTCAATGACGTGGGCAACGGCTCGTACCCTGGGCTCTGGCCAGTCCAGTTGGCACAGGAGGGGCATGGCTTTTTCTGCCGCCAGCCGCGAGGCCTGTGAGCGCAGCGGCGAGTTCTTCTCCACCGCGACGCAGTCGTGCAGCAGTACGCCGGCCAACAGTATCTCAAGATCGCCGCCTTCTTCGGCTTGAATCCTTTGGGCGTTGTGCCATACCCGCTGTAAGTGTGCGAGGTCGTGGGCGCCGTCCTGCGAGGGTTCCAGTGCATGGGGCAGGAGGCTTGAGGCGAGTGTTTGCAGTGGGGCGAAGGCGCTGGCGTGCATGGCTATCCTTTTGGGTGAAGGGCATCGTTCCCTGAACAAAGTTTTGCAGCGACATGTGACGAACGTTGATTGCCGACATAGTATGGCGTTTTCAATCGTTCTCAAGGGACGTTCATGTCGATCGAGATCCGCCCGGCCACACCCAGCGATGCCCCCCAAATCCTGGCCTTCATCACCGAGCTTGCCGACTTCGAGCGGGCCCGCCATGAAGTCATCGCCAGTGTGGCCGACATCGAGCGCAGCCTGTTCAGTGAGGGGGCCACCGCCCATGGCCTGATCTGCCTGCGCGACGGATTGCCGATCGGCTTCGCGGTGTTTTTCTTCAGCTACTCGACCTGGCTGGGCAGTAACTGCCTGTACCTCGAAGACCTGTACATCACTCCCGAGCAGCGCGGTGGTGGCGCCGGCAAACTGTTGCTGCGCCACTTGGCGAAAATCGCCTGCGCCAACGACTGCGGCCGTTTCGAGTGGAGTGTGCTGGAGTGGAACAAGCCGGCGATCGAGTTCTACGAATCCCTCGGCGCGCAGCCACAGGAAGAGTGGGTGCGCTATCGCATGGATGGCAACGTGTTGCGCGACTTCGCCGAGGGTCGTTGATTATCGGCGGCGCAGGTCGCGCATCGGGTGGCGTGAAACCCGGCAAGCCCGGTCAATACAGGGCCGTCCAACGAAAAAGGGCCCCCGTTCGGGAGCCCTTCTTGTTCAAGCGTACGACTTACATGTTCGGGTAAGTCGGGCCGCCGGCACCTTCCGGTGCCACCCAGGTGATGTTCTGCGCAGGGTCCTTGATGTCGCAGGTCTTGCAGTGCACACAGTTCTGGGCGTTGATCTGGAAGCGTTTTTCGCCGTCTTCCTGGGTGATCACTTCATACACGCCCGCCGGGCAGTAGCGCTGCGCCGGCTCGTCGTACAGCGGCAGGTTCTTGCTGATCGGGATGCTCGCGTCGGCCAGCTTCAGGTGGCAAGGCTGTTCTTCTTCGTGGTTGGTCCCCGAGATGAATACCGAGCTGAGCTTGTCGAAGCTGAGTTTGCCGTCCGGTTTCGGGTAGTCGATCTTCTTGCTGTCGGCCGCCAGCTTCAGGCAAGCGTAATCCGGCTTGGTGTCGTGCAGGGTGAACGGCAGTTTGCCGCCGAAGATGTTCTGGTCGATCCAGTTGAAGCCGCCACCGACGATGGCGCCGTACTTGTGGATTGCCGGGCCGAAGTTACGGCTGGCGAACAGTTCTTCATAGAGCCAGCTGGACTTGAACGACTCCACGTAGCTGGTCAGTTCGTCCGCGCCTTCGGAGCCTGCGAACAGGGCATCGGCCACCGAATCGGCGGCGAGCATGCCGGATTTCATGGCGGTGTGGCTGCCTTTGATCTTGGCGAAATTCAGGGTGCCCAGGTCGCAACCGATCAGTGCGCCGCCCTTGAAGACCATTTTCGGCAACGAGTTCAGGCCGCCTTTGCAGATGGCGCGTGCGCCGTAGCTGATGCGCTTGCCGCCTTCCAGGTATTGCTTGAGCACCGGGTGATGCTTGAGGCGCTGGAATTCGTCGAACGGCGACAGGTAGGTGTTGCTGTAGGACAGGTCGACGATCAGGCCGACCACCACCTGGTTGTTTTCCAGGTGATAGAGGAAGGAGCCGCCGGTGTTTTCGGTGCCCATGATGTCCAGCGGCCAGCCAGCGGTGTGCACCACCAGGCCTGGTTGATGCTTGGCCGGGTCGATTTCCCAGATTTCCTTCAGGCCAATGCCGTAGTGCTGGGCGTCGGCGTCGCTGTCGAGGTTGAAGCGCTTGATCAGTTGCTTGCCAATGTGGCCACGGCAACCTTCGGCGAACAGCGTGTACTTGCCGCGCAGTTCCATGCCCGGGGTGTACAGGCCTTCTTTCGGATTGCCTTCACGGTCAACGCCCAAGTCGCCGGTGATGATCCCGCGAACCACGCCGTTTTCGTCGAACAGGGCTTCCTGGGCGGCGAAGCCCGGGTAGATCTCTACGCCCAGGTTCTCGGCCTGCTGGGCCAGCCAGCGGCACAGGTTGCCCAGGGAGATGATGTAGTTGCCTTCGTTGTGCATGGTCTTGGGCACAAAGAGGTCTGGAACCTTGATCGCGCCATCTTCATTCTTCAGGACGAAGATGTCATCGCGGGTGACCGGAGTGTTCAGCGGTGCGCCGAGCGCTTTCCAATCAGGGAACAATTCATTCAGGGCCCGAGGTTCGAACACCGCGCCGGAAAGAATGTGAGCGCCGACTTCGGAGCCTTTTTCGACCACGCAGACGCTAATTTCCTTACCGGCTTCGGCGGCCTTCTGCTTCAATCGGCAGGCGGCGGAAAGACCAGCGGGGCCGGCACCGACGATGACCACGTCGAATTCCATGTATTCGCGTTCCACAGGTTATCTCCTACTCAAGGCTCAACAGTTTTTTTTCTAATTGGAGGTTTGGCGTCGCATCGATGAATTGCTCCGCATTGCGGGGCAGGGGACAATCGATCCACCACCTTTCTCTCTAGGTGGCGCATTATATCTACACCACTCCCAGCGTCCAATACAAACGTTTGTTTGAATTTGCTGAAAGCCAGATAAATCAAAGAAGCGCGGCTTATAACTGACCATTTTGCCGTATTGACCAGAATAGGCGTTCCGGTCAAGATACGGGCGGTTTTGCGCTCGCCGTAGGCTGACTGTTGGTTTCAAGAGCACCTCTAAAGACAGGGCGAAGGCTGTACAAGGTGACGCGCAACGAGGGTTCGGTGCGAAGTTTACACGCTGCGAAAAGACCTGGCCGATCAGTCGTCGCTGACGAACGGTCATCCCTCTCGTGAGCAGGGTCACCCATTCACATGCCGGCGTTTTTAGAGGTGCCCTTGCGCCGTTGAGCATCAACCGCCAGGTTCGCCTAGGCGACTTTCTTTTCACCGGAGAGTAACGAGGAATCCATGAAGGTTCTTGTAGCTGTCAAACGAGTGGTCGACTATAACGTCAAGGTTCGCGTCAAAGCGGACAACTCCGGCGTCGATCTCGCTAACGTCAAGATGTCGATGAACCCTTTCTGCGAAATCGCAGTGGAAGAAGCCGTACGCCTGAAAGAGAAAGGTGTTGCGACTGAAATCGTCGTCGTCTCCATCGGCCCGTCCACCGCTCAAGAGCAACTGCGCACCGCGCTGGCTCTGGGTGCCGACCGCGCCATCCTCGTCGAATCCGCCGAAGACCTGACTTCTCTGGCCGTTGCCAAACTGTTGAAAGCGGTTGTCGATAAGGAACAGCCTTCGCTGGTGATCCTTGGCAAACAAGCCATCGACAGCGACAACAACCAAACCGGCCAGATGCTGGCTGCCTTGAGCGGCTACGGTCAGGGCACTTTCGCCTCGAAAGTCGAAGTCGCTGGCGACTCCGTTGCCGTGACGCGCGAAATCGACGGCGGTGCACAGACGGTTTCCCTGAAACTGCCGGCCATTGTTACCACCGACCTGCGTTTGAACGAGCCGCGCTACGCGTCCCTGCCAAACATCATGAAAGCCAAGAAGAAGCCGCTTGAAGTGCTGACTCCTGAAGCTTTGGGCGTTTCCACCGCCTCCACCAACAAGACCCTGAAAGTCGAAGCGCCGGCTGCACGCAGCGCGGGTATCAAGGTCAAGTCGGTGGCTGAACTGGTCGAGAAACTGAAAAACGAAGCGAAGGTAATCTAATTATGACTATCTTGGTAATCGCTGAACACGACAACAAGGTTGTGGCCCCGGCCACCCTGAACACCGTGGCTGCCGCTGCGAAAATCGGTGGCGACATCCACGTCCTGGTCTCTGGCCAGAACGTTGGCGCGGTGGCTGAAGCCGCTGCAAAAATCGCTGGTGTGAGCAAAGTATTGGTCGCCGACAACGCGGCTTACGCTCACCAGCTGCCGGAAAACGTCGCGCCGCTGGTGGCCGAGCTGGGCGCTGGCTACAGCCACATCCTGGCTGCCGCGACTTCCAACGGCAAAAACATCCTGCCGCGCGTTGCCGCTGCACTGGACGTTGACCAGATCTCCGAGATCATCTCGGTTGAAAGCGCCGATACCTTCAAGCGCCCGATCTATGCCGGTAACGCCATTGCTACCGTGCAGTCCAACGCCGCCGTAAAAGTGATCACCGTGCGTGCCACCGGTTTCGACCCGGTTGCCGCTGAAGGTGGTTCGGCTGCTGTTGAAGCGGTTGCTGCTGCTCACGATGCTGGCACCTCCAACTTCGTTGGCGAAGAGCTGGCCAAGTCCGATCGTCCGGAGCTGACCGCTGCCAAGATCGTCGTTTCCGGCGGTCGTGGCATGCAGAACGGTGACAACTTCAAACACCTGTACGCCTTGGCCGACAAGCTGGGCGCTGCTGTTGGCGCTTCCCGCGCCGCGGTCGACGCAGGTTTCGTACCCAACGACATGCAGGTCGGCCAGACCGGTAAGATCGTTGCACCACAGCTGTACATCGCCGTCGGTATCTCCGGCGCGATCCAGCACCTGGCCGGCATGAAAGACTCCAAAGTGATCGTTGCGATCAACAAGGACGAAGAAGCGCCGATCTTCCAGGTGGCCGATTACGGCCTGGTGGCGGACTTGTTCGAAGCCATCCCTGAGCTGGAGAAGCTGGTCTAATCCAGCGGCTTCACTTATAAAGAGCCCGGCCTTCTGGCCGGGTTTTTTATTGTCTGCGATTTACAGAGTGGGGAAACATGCCATGGAGATGCATCGCTTGAGCGGTTGGTCGATGCTGGTGAGCCTGTTGTTATGGCCGGCGCTGTCGGTCGCAGCCGGCAAGTGCGAACGCCTGGTGGTGACCGGCAGCCCGGATGCGCCACCGTATCTGTGGCAGGACCCGCAGGATCCCGCGCACTTGATCGGCAGCAACGCCGACCTGCTGCAGCAGGTGGCGGGGGAGTTGGGGCTCACCGTCGAGCTGCGCTACGCCGGCAAGCGCTCACAGGCAATCGAGGAGGTGCGCAGCGGACGCATCGACATGCTGGCGGACGCGTCATTGATGACCCAGCAGCTGGAGTCGCTTGATTACATTCATCCTGCGCTGGCAGGCAACGACTACCTGGTGTGGACTCGCAATGGCTCGACCCTGGACTACATCGAGGCGAAGGACTTGAGCGGGCACATGGGCGCGGTGTCACAACAGGCGCGGTTGACCCAGGCCTTCGAGGCGTTCGCACGGTCGCAATTGACCCTGGTGAGTACGCCAAACCTGACCCAGGCCTTTCAGAAGCTGGTGTTGGGTGAAGTGGAGTACGTCCTGGCCGGACGCTATGCCGGGATGGCCATGGCACAGACATTGAGCATCGCCAACGATGTGCAGGCTGACCCACAACCGATCGACAAACCAGGGCTGTTCCTGGCCATTTCTCACAACTCGGCCTGCAACGATCCATGGTTGCGCGGACAGTTGGCCAAAAAGATGACAGAATTGCCCGCGTCCGGTCTGACGGAGGCTGTGCTACAGCGCAATCTGGAGCGCTGGAAAGCACATTTGAAACAGCCCGTCAGCACCCCAAAACAGTAGGGATTTTTAGTGACTATTCGACCTCTTTTCGCTGCCCTGGCCGTTACGGCTCTGGCGGGTTGTGCAGCCGATCCGGCGCCGAATGAACAAATGCGTCTGACCGGGCAGGCCCTGGAACAGGCTGCCGCCGTCGGGGCAACCGCCGGGGAAGTGCCTGAGCTGAAACTGGCTGAAGACAAGTACACCCGGGCCAAGGCCGATATGGCCGATCAGTCGTTCAAGGATGCCCGTATGCAGGCCGAACAGGCCGAGCTGGATGCGCGCCTGGCAGAGGCCAAGGTCCTGACCCTGAAAAGCCAGGAACAACTCAACGTGCTCAATACCCGCATCGCTCGCCTGCGCAAGCAGCTGGGAGACGCCCAATGAACCTGAAGAGCGGAGTATTGGGTGGGGTGTTGTTGGTCGGCCTTTACGGTTGCGCGGGCCAGCACAGTGACGTTGCGTTGCAACAGGCCAGCGCTGACTTCCAGAAGGTCAAGGAAGACTCGAACGTATTGCGCATTGCCCCCAAAGACGTGATTCGTGCCGGTGAGTCCCTGGCGCGGGCCGATCGCCTGTCCAGCTACTGGGGCAGTGGTGCCGATGTGCAGCACTACGCCTACCTGAGTCAGCGCTACAGCGAAATTGCCCGCCAGCACAGCGAGAAAGTGCTCAATGAGGAGCGGGCGGCCAAGCTTGAGCTGGAGCGTCAGCGCCTGCAACTGGCGTTGCGCGAAGCCAAGTTGCTCAGTGTGCAGCAACAGGGCAAATGGCTGGAGGAGCAAATCATCAGCCTGGCGACCACCCAGACCGATCGCGGCCTGGTGATGACGCTCGGGGATGTGTTGTTCGACACCGGTGAGGCGGAGCTGAAGAGTTCGGCCAACCGTACCGTATTGAAGATCGTCCAGTTCCTGCAGCTCAATCCCAAGCGCGTGGTCCGCATCGAGGGCTACGCCGACAGCACGGGAGGCAAGCAGGAGAACCGTAAACTGTCCCGCGATCGCGCCCAGGCGGTGGCGAACATGCTGATGGACCTGGGGATTGACGATAAACGCATTCAGGTCGAAGGCTACGGCGATGAATACCCGGTAGAGGCCAACGCGTCCGAGCGCGGCCGCGCGCAGAACCGTCGGGTTGAAATTGTCTTCTCCGATGAAAAAGGCCAGCTAGGCGCCGCCCGCTAAGGTCAGCGTCACTGGAAAACCCGGCCCCCTCAGAGGTGCCGGGTTTTTTTATGCCTGCGAAAGGCTCCACAAAACAGTACAGTTTTTGCTGACACTGCACTATATGGTCGACTATTGTAGTAACTGTCCCAGTACACTTCCAAACTGTTCCGGTAGTGTTTCACACAAGAATAAAATGCCCGTGAAATCGAGTGCTGCGTCATGACCAATCTTTTGCTCTATCAACGTATCGCTCAGCAGCTCGCTGAGGATATCCGGCGCGGCGTCTATCAGCCCGGCGAACGCGTTCCCTCGGTACGCAAGATGAGTTCGCAGCTCAATGTCAGCCATGCGACCGTGCTTCAGGCGTATGCCAATCTCGAAGATCAGGGGCTGATTCGCGCGCGTCCGCAATCGGGCTATTACGTGCACCAGACACCGGCACTGACAGCGCCGACCCCGGATATCGCCCGTGTCGAGCGTCCTGGTCTGGTGACCCGCAGCAGCATCATCCAGCAAGTGTTGGTGGAATCGCGCCGCGAAGGGGTGTTCCCGCTAGGGGCCGCGGTGCCCAGTGTCGACTACCTGCCGGTGCGGGCGCTGCACCAGCAATTGGCCAAGGTCACGCGCTTTCACAGCCCGCGGGCGTTCAGTTACATGTTCAGCCCGGGCTTCGAGCCGCTGCGGCGCCAGGTGGCGATCCGCATGCGCGATGCCGGGGTGGTGGTCGATCCTAGCGAAGTGGTGATTACCCACGGCTGTGTCGATGCCTTGCAGATGTCCCTGCGGGTACTGACCCGTCCCGGCGACTTGATCGCCGCGGAGTCGCCGACCTACTACGGTTTGTTGCAACTGGCCGACCTGCTCGGGCTCAAGGTGATCGAGATCCCCAGCGACCCGGCCACGGGCATGAGCCTGGAAGCGCTTCAGCTGGCCGCCAACCAGTGGTCGATCAAGGCGTTGGTGCTGACCACGCGCCTGAGCAACCCATTGGGCGGCACCATGCCCGAAGAGCGGCAGAAACAACTGCTGCGTCTGGCGTCGGATTTCGATATCCAGGTGGTCGAAGACGATATCTACGGCGAATTGATGTTCGAGCAGGGGCGCACCAAGTCCCTGAAGGCCTATGACCGGCTGGATCGGGTGATCTACTGCTCGAGCTTTTCCAAGACCTTGTCGCCGGGCGTGCGCATCGGCTGGATGATTGCCGGCAAGTATCAGCAGGAAATCCAGCGCTTGCAGACCTTCAGCACACACTCGGCGTGCAGCGTGACGCAGATGGGGATCGCGGCTTATCTGGAGAACGGCGGTTACGATCGGCACCTGCGTTACATTCGCCAGGAATACCGCAAGAACCTCAGCGCCTTCCAGTTGGCCGTGCAGCAGTATTTTCCGGAAGGCACGCAGATGACCCGGCCCACGGGCGGATTCATCCTGTGGGTCAGCCTGCCGGGGCGGGTCAATACCCAGGAACTGCATGTGCGGGCGCTGCAGCAGGGGATCAGCATCGCGCCAGGGCTGATCTTCAGCAACACCGAGCAGTTCAACCACTGCATCCGCCTCAATTGCGGGACGCCTTGGAACCGTGAGGCCGAGCGCGCGCTGATGACGCTCGGCATGCTTGCCACCCAGCTTTGCCAGGAAACCGCCAGCGGCTTTTGAGGGGGCGGACCGGGTCAATCGCGATGGGCGCTTGTCAGCGACCTTGCAACAAGCGAGCATATGGCCCTCTGCCGTTAGTGCTGTAGGGTCATGAACGCGATTTTTCCTGCTGGTCTGGTGTTGGCTTGCCTGTTGAGTGTCTTGAGCCCGGACGAGGCGCTGGCGGCATCCGCTGCGCAAAGTACCGTGAACCCTGTTGTAACGACGGTTGAGCCGGTGAACCAGGCGCATGTGGCGAAGAAACCGGCACCGCAGAAAGAGCGCCCGCCTATTGCCTCCAAATCCAGGGCCGCCAGTGAGGTGGTCAGGACCACCGAGCTGCCATCGGCCAATGTGGATTTGAGTCTGCCATCCGATATGGTCAGGCAATTGCAGCCGATTGGCAGCCTGCCTCTGGTCAGGCGAGCCCCCTTGCTGCCGCCGCTGTTTGGTGAAAAACCCAAGGAAGAAAGCAAATTTCAGCTCAATGGCCGGCTGATTACCAACGAACTGCAATTGCAGATGCGCAATGAGGATCGGCGGGAAGTCGAGGGCGCGGCGCTGGAATTTCAGTTCAATCAGTGAACGGTGTGACCCCGCACCCCGGCACTTTGTCGCACGACTGACCGGTCACGCGCAGTTGCGTGAAAAACCGCGATCGAGCCAATTTCAAACGACTGTTTTAGCGGTTACTCTAGCCCATGTCATTCAACACATTAGCCGTCGCGAGGAGCTTGACGTCATGAAATGCCGAGAAGGCTGTGGCGCCTGCTGCATTGCCCCTTCCATCAGTACCCCGATTCCCGGCATGCCAAATGGCAAGGCTGCGGGAGAACGCTGTGTGCAACTGTCTGTCGATAATCTGTGCAGCATTTTCGGCCAGCCCGAACGACCCGCAGTGTGCGGTTCGTTTCAGGCGGATGTTGAAGTCTGTGGTGCCAGCAGTGAAGAGGCGATCAGGTTGCTCGGTTGGTGGGAGCAAATGACGGCGGCGTAGTGTGTTCAACGAACGGAACTTCAACAATAAGGAATAAGACTATGGGTTCGCTGCATCGTATCGCTGTGTTGTGTGGTTTGACCGCCGTACTGGCCTCGACCGCCGCTCAGGCCGAAAGCTGGACGGTCGCCAAGAACGAAGATGGCATCAAGATCTCCCTGAGTGAAATACCCGGTTCCGACTACAAGTCCTATCAGGGGGTCACCCTGATGAAGACCACCGTCGCCAAGCTGCGCGCACTGCAGGATGACGTGTCAGGCGCCTGTTCCTGGATTCACGAGTGCAAGACCCAGAAACTGCTCAAGCACGAAGGCGATCAGAGTTGGACCTACACCCAGTTCAATACACCTTGGCCGGTCACCCCGCGTGACTCGGTACTGCAGGTCACTACCGTCGAGAGCGCCGATGGCAGCCTGACCCGTAACCTTGAAGGTATGCCGAAGTACATTCCCGAAGAAAAAGGCTTTGTCCGGGTCGCCCAGGTCAAGGGGTTCTGGAAGTTTGTCCCCAAAGGCGATCAAGTCGAAGTGACCTATCAGGTGCATACCGAGCCGGGTGGCAGCGTGCCGGCGATGGTGGCCAACAAGTTCGTGGTCGATGCGCCCTTCAATACCTTGAAGTCCCTGAAAGAGCGCGCCGAGAAGTGAGGACTGGGAGGTAGGAGCGAGCACGTTCGCTCCTATCGCCGTCGGCAGCGGGAACGATTGCCGGCGATTCGGTGTCGAGATGGTAGTAAGCCCATATGAGGGGTTTATCGAGGAGGCACCGATGCAAAAGTGGGAAATCACCTTCGTTGATAATCATGGTGTGCAAACCGTCGAGCATTTTGACTGTGAGCAAAAGCCTGATATGGAAAAGGCGGCGCAATTGATCCGCACCAGACTCCTCCCGGTCCCGGCTGAACTGGACCTCAATGATCTGGAGGGGCGTATCGAGGATCCCACGCTCAAAAGCCTGAAAGAGCAGAACAGCATCCAAATCCTCAGCATCTCCCTGATTTCTTGAACCCTTCCCGCAACCAGGCCTTGGCAGGCGCTCTGACTTGAGGCTACTCTGCAATCGAGATCAGCGAATGGATCGCTAAGGTCTGGTCTTGTCAGCTACATGCTTGTTTCCCGGCGGCATTTTCTTGCCGTATCGCTCTCACCATTCGGTTGCGGGCGCAGGGAGTACGGAAAGTCTATCCATGGTTTAAGGAGGACGTTTCATGAGCACAGCCTATCAAGAAGACATCAGCAGCAGCGTGCTGCGCCGCATGAAAGAAGGCGGTTTTGATTTTTCCCGGTTCCATCCCATCGAGTTCTACGCCATTTTCCCGGACGAGGAGCGGGCGCGCAGGGCGGCAGGACATTTTCGCGGTGAATCCTTGAATGCACAGATCAGTGTGCGCGACGACGGCGCCTGGCATCTGGAGCTGAGCAAGGTGATGTACGCCACCTATGGCGGTATCGGTGATTTCGAACAGGACTTCGAGGCGGTGGTCGGGCCATTGGGCGGCATTATCGAGGGTTGGGGCGTCAAGCAGGAGGTACGAGGGCTACTCGCATAACACTATGAACAGCGACAACACTCAGCGACGGCTGACCTCAGGGTCGGCCGTTTTCATTTGCCGTTACGGTGTCACCTTCCGTCCCGCCATATGCTTCAGATAGTCCACCAGCATCGTCAGCTCCTCATCGGTCAATACACTGGCCGAAAACCCCGGCATTTTCGCCTGTGGCCATTGACGCAGGCTTTGCGGGTCGCGGATATAGCGCTTGAGGAAGTCCGTGCCAAAGTACTCGGTCGGGCTGTAGGGAATGTTCAGGTCCGGGCCGAACTGCGCATCACCAGCGCCATTGAGGCGATGGCAGGCCAGGCAGTTCTTCTGGAACAGCGCGAAGCCCCGGTTCACCGGGTCACTGGTAGCCAGCGCGGGATCCGGCAGCAGGGCAGGGAAGCGTTGTGCGACCGGAGCCAGGCGCTGGATGCGGGCCACCTGGAAAGGCCACTGCTCGGGGCTGATATGCCCGGCCTCAGGGTCGGTCCACACCAGGTAGAACGGACCGGCGCCCGGTTTGCCCTCCGATAATGCCGGCCACGGCTCGGCCGGGTCTTCGATCGCCAGCCACGCCCGTGCGCCGGTGATGCCGAGCAAGGGCGCTGCCGACAGTTCGGCGGCGAAACCGTCCAGGGCCACCGCCTGCACATGGTCGCTGGCCTGTACGCCGATCAATAACGCCGCCAGCGGCACCGCGCGATAACGCATGGTGCGCTTGTAGGAGACGTCGTCAGCGATCGTGATGGTTTGCACCCGAGGATGCTTGAGCAGTTCCTCGGTTTTCCAGGTACGACTGCCGCTGCCCAGGTCGAGCACCAGTTGCGCGGCATACAAGGGCGTGCTGAGCAGCAAGGCCCCAAGCAAAAGAAGCGCTCTCAAGTGATCGCCATCCGGTTGTGGTCATGTCGCCAAGGTTGGCACACGCACACGGAGCCGGAAAGCGAGCACTTCGGTTTTTTCAGAAAGGTACCGCAAATAATCCTGCCCGATTATCCGATGACCTTGGTCAGGTTCGGCAAAATGAGCAGCAGCGTGGTGGCGAATAGAATGAGCCCGGCTTGACGCACTTTCGATTGTTTGAACATGGCTGACCGCCTTTTTTTGTTATTTCCTGAGCGTCGAATGCTTGCCTGCATTTCTCCATGACGGCAAAGCGCTGTAATTCCCTTCATCACGGGTGCCTCGGCAAAACCCGACGACAACCTCGTACGTTTTACCTTAGGGGCCACGCCGACTGTGGTTTAGATCCATTTCGTATCAAACAAGTACAAATCGCTACTAAAAAGCATGAGGCCTATTGCCAGCTGCTTTGCCGCCCTTTTGCTAGACAGTTCGGTGACCTGAAACGGTTAATCCGATAGCAGACTACCGTCCGTCTGAGCGTGACCGTCAAGGCCGTTGAGCGCTTCGGTCATTGAATCCGCCGCTGCTGGGCCTAAGGTGAGGACTCGCTGATCTTTTACCTGCCCGGCAGTACGAGGATGTCATGACCCAAGCTTTGATTTTCGATGCAATACGCACGCCCCGTGGCCGTGGCAAGGCGGATGGCGCCTTGCACGGTGTCAAACCGGTGAACCTGGTGGCCGGCCTGCTGGGGGCCTTGCAGCAGCGTACACAACTCGACACCAGCCAGGTCGATGACATCGTGCTGGGCTGCGTCACGCCGGTGGGCGACCAGGGTGCCGACATCGCCAAGACCGCGGCGCTGGTGGCGGACTGGGATGTCAGCGTCGCCGGGGTGCAGATCAACCGATTCTGCGCGTCGGGCCTCGAGGCGGTGAACCTCGGCGCGATGAAAGTGCGCTCCGGTTTCGAGGACCTGGTGGTGGTCGGCGGTGTCGAATCCATGTCCCGCGTGCCGATGGGCAGTGATGGCGGTGCCTGGGCGCTGGACCCGCAGACCAACCTGCACACCCATTTCACCCCGCAAGGCGTGGGCGCCGACCTGATCGCCACGCTCGAGGGCTTCAGCCGGCATGACGTCGACACCTTTGCCCTGCATTCCCAGCAGAAGGCTGCACGGGCGCGGGCAGACGGCTCGTTCAGCAAGTCCCTGGTGCCCGTACAGGATCAGAATGGCATTGTCCTGCTCGATCACGACGAGTTCATCCGCGCCGACTCGACCCTCGAAGGCCTGGGCAAGCTCAAGCCGAGTTTCGAGATGATCGGGCAGATGGGCTTCGATGCCACGGCGTTGCGGGTTTACAGCCACGTGGAGCGCATCCACCACGTGCATACACCGGGCAACAGTTCCGGGATTGTCGACGGTGCGGCACTGATGCTGATTGGCTCCGAAGCCTGTGGGCGGGCACTGGGGTTGCAGCCGCGAGCGCGAATCGTCGCCACGGCCGTCACCAGCACCGACCCGACCATCATGCTCACCGGCCCCGCGCCGGCCACCCGCAAGGCGTTGGCCAAGGCCGGGCTGCGGGTAGAGGACATCGACCTGTTCGAGGTCAATGAAGCCTTCGCCTCGGTGGTGCTCAAGTTCATCAAGGACATGGCCATTGATCCGGCCAGGGTCAACGTCAACGGAGGCTCTATCGCCATGGGCCACCCGTTGGGCGCCACCGGCTGCGCGATTCTCGGCACTTTGCTCGATGAGCTGGAAGTGCGTCAGCAACGTTACGGCCTGGCAACCCTCTGTGTGGGCGGCGGCATGGGCATTGCCACCATCATCGAACGCTACTGAGCCCCCGACTTCAAGGAAACCTGTTCATGACTGATGCCATTCGTTACGAAAAGGGGCCGGACCGGATTGTGGTCCTGACCATCGACATGCCGGGCCAGAGCGCCAACACCATGAACGCGGTGTACCGCGAGGCCATGGCCGACTGCGTCCAGCGTTTGTTGGCCGACAAGGATTCCATCGCCGGGGTGATCATCACCTCCGGGAAAAAAACCTTCTTTGCCGGCGGCGATCTCAACGAACTGATCAAGGTTGGCAAGCCTGAAGCCAAGGCCTTCTACGACAGTGTGCTGCAGCTTAAAGGCCAGTTGCGCGCCCTGGAAACCCTCGGCAAACCGGTGGTAGCGGCGATCAATGGTGCAGCGCTGGGGGGTGGCTGGGAGATCTGCCTGGCCTGCCATCACCGTGTGGCCCTGGACCACGGCTCGGTGCAGATCGGGTTGCCGGAAGTGACCCTCGGCCTGCTGCCGGGCGGTGGCGGGGTGGTGCGCATGGTGCGCATGCTGGGCCTGGAAAAGGCGCTGCCTTACCTGCTCGAAGGCAAGAAAGTCCGACCGTCGCAAGCCCTGCAAGCCGGGTTGGTCGATGAACTGGCGGCGGATCATGCTGAATTGCTGGCCAAGTCCCGGGCCTGGATTCTCGCCAACCCGGCGGCGGTGCAGCGTTGGGATGTGAAGGGCTACCAAATCCCGGGTGGCACGCCATCGCACCCTAAAGTCGCGCAAATGCTGGCCATCGCACCGTCGATCCTGCGCAGCAAGACCCAGGGTTGCATGCCGGCGCCAGAGAAAATCCTCTGTGCGGCGGTCGAGGGCGCCCAGGTTGATTTCGACACCGCGCAGTTGATTGAGGCCCGTTATTTCACCGAACTGACCACCGGCCAGGTGGCGAAAAACATGATCGGCACCTTTTGGTTCCAGCTCAACGAAATCAACGCCGGTGGTTCGCGCCCAGCAGGGTTTGCGCCGCACGTGACGAAAAAGCTCGGGGTGCTGGGTGCCGGCATGATGGGCGCCGGGATTGCCTATGTCAGCGCAGTGGCCGGGATAGACGTGGTGCTCAAGGACATCAGCCTGGCGGCGGCCGAGAAGGGCAAGGCTCATTCGGCGGCGTTGCTGGACAAGAAAGTTGCCCGTGGTCAACTGAGCGCCGAGCAACGAGACGCCACCCTGGCGCGGATCCAGACCACCGAGCAGGATACCGACCTGGCCGGTTGCGACCTGGTCATCGAGGCGGTATTCGAAGACCGTGAACTCAAGGCCCGCGTGTCGTCGGCCGCGCAAAGTGTCGTCGGTACGGACGCGGTGATCGCCTCGAACACCTCGACCTTGCCCATCAGCGGCCTGGCGACCGCGGTCCCGGATCAGTCGAAATTCATCGGTCTGCATTTCTTCAGTCCGGTGGAAAAAATGCCACTGGTGGAGATCATTAAGGGTGCCAACACCAGCGATGAAACCCTGGCCCGTGGTTTCGATTTCGTCCTGCAGATCAAGAAAACCCCGATTGTGGTCAACGACAGCCGGGGTTTCTTCACTTCGCGGGTGTTCGGCACGTTTACCAACGAAGGGATCGCCATGCTCGGCGAAGGCATAGCGGCGCCGATGATCGAAACCGAAGCGCGCAAGGCCGGAATGCCCATTGGTCCATTGGCGATTTCCGACGAGGTTTCCCTTAGTCTGATGAGCCACATCCGGCAGCAGACTGCCAAGGACCTGCAAGCCGAAGGCAAACCGTTGACGGAGCATCCGGCGTTTGCCGTGATCGATCTGCTGCTCAACGAGTACAAGCGTCCGGGCAAGGCGGCGGGTGGCGGTTTCTACGAGTACCCGGCGGGTGCCCAGAAGCACTTGTGGCCGGGACTCAAAGCGCGTTTCGAGCAGGCTGACGGGCAGATTTCGCCACAGGACGTGCGTGATCGCCTGCTGTTCGTACAGGCCATCGAAACCGTGCGCTGCGTGGAGGAGGGCGTGCTGCTGTCGACCGCCGACGCGAACATCGGCTCGATCTTCGGCATCGGCTTCGCCGCCTGGACGGGTGGCGCGCTGCAGTTCATCAACCAGTACGGTGTGCAAGACTTCGTCGCCCGCGCCCGGTATCTGGCACAACAATATGGCGAGCGCTTCACACCGCCGGCCCTGTTGCTGGAAAAAGCGGCCAGCGGCGAACGATTCTGACCGGTTAGCGGCATGCGCCGGGCTTGCCTTGACCCCGGGTTTCAAGGCAGGCTCTGGTGTGTGCGCTATTGCCTTTATCGTGTCAGGTACTTTCTATGTCGTTACGCATCTGCATTCTGGAAACCGACATCCTGCGTCCGGAACTGGTCGATCAATATCAGGGTTACGGGCAGATGTTCCAGCGTCTGTTTTCGCAGCAACCCATCGCTGCCGAGTTCACGGTCTACAACGTAATGCAGGGCCAGTACCCAAGCGACGAGCTGAGTTTCGACGCTTATCTGGTCACCGGCAGCAAGGCCGATTCGTTTGGCACCGATCCCTGGATCCAGACCCTCAAGACTTACCTGCTGACGCGCTATGAGCGCGGCGACAAACTGCTGGGCGTGTGCTTCGGTCATCAACTGCTGGCCCTGTTGCTGGGCGGCAAGAGTGAGCGGGCAACTCAGGGCTGGGGCGTTGGCACCCACAACTACAAACTGGCGGCCAAGGCGCCCTGGATGAACCCGGTGAGGGAAGAGCTGACGCTGTTGATCAGCCACCAGGACCAGGTCACCGCGCTACCGGAAAACGCCACGGTGATCGCGTCCAGCGATTTTTGCCCGTACGCGGCGTACCACATCAACGACCAGGTGCTGTGCTTCCAGGGGCATCCGGAGTTCATTCACGACTACTCGCGGGCGTTGCTGGACATCCGTCAGCAGAACCTTGGCGAGCAGATCTACCAGCAGGGCGTGGCCAGCCTGGCCCATGACCACCATGGCACGACCGTTGCGGAGTGGATGATGCGCTTTGTCGCACACAAGCCCGACGCCGCCACTTCCTGAGGTATCAACTCCTCGCGGGCTTGCCCGCGAGGGGGGCTACGGCCTGAATCTGAACCCGTGCTGAACGCCACCGATATTAATACTCGGGTTGTTGTATACAGGTTTGCTCTTGGTGTACCTGCGGCGTAAGCTGCGCGCGTTTTCATCCTGTTCGGAGGCCCACAATGGCCACGTGTTCCAGTGACAGTTGTCGGCCGGTTTCGATAGCCGGCCACTCCCCGGCAAGATAACGCGCAACGTTCTGTGCCGTTGTCTCGCCACCCAAGCGAGCAGCGGCATCCCGCTCACGGCCTATGCCGGCCGTCCCCGATGCCCCTCTCATCGACAGTCTTGATTGTCGACACCCCAGTTGTTCATGACCGTTCCCCACACTGCGGATGGAACCGTCGTGGGCGCTCAGCGTCCGCTCCCGGGCATGACGCGAAACGAGAAGGGAATACCCCATGCAAGCCATCAATAACATCAACATGACCTCGATGGTCGACACCCTGGTCAGCCTCAGTGCCGCGTTCATTCTGGGCGGGCTGATCGGTTTCGAACGTCAGTACCGCCAGCGTACCGCCGGCCTGCGCACCAATGTACTGGTCGCCGTGGGCGCGGCGATTTTCGTCGACACGGCCAACCGACTCGGTGGCGCCGACGGGGCGGTCAGGGTGATCGCCTACGTGGTGTCCGGTATCGGATTCCTCGGCGCGGGGGTGATCATGCGCGAAGAGGGTAACGTTCGCGGTCTGAATACCGCCGCCACCCTCTGGGCTTCGGCAGCGGTCGGCGCCTGTGCCGGTGCCGACCTGGTGCTGGAAGCCTTGCTCGGCACCTTGTTTGTGTTGGCGGCAAACACCTTGCTGCGACCGATCGTCAACAACATCAACCGCCAGCCGCTGGACGTCATTTCGGCCGAGGTGACCAACATTGTCTATGTGATTGCCCAACGCTCGCGGCAAAAAGCGGTGTTTGCCTTGCTTGAGGCTGAGCTTGAGCGCAGCAATTATCCGGCCAGCGATGTCGACGTACATGCCTTTGGCAGCGAAGAAGTGGAAATCGAAGCCACCCTCGCCACGACATCGGTGGATGGCGATGAGCTGGATGCTCTGGTGGCGCGGTTGAGCCTCTCGCCGTTGGTGCAACAAGCGTTCTGGAGCCCGAGTACCACGGACTGATGTATTTCTTGGGAAATTTCCTACGTTGCTGTAGGACAGATCCTTCCTGTGAATAGGGTTCACATTGCCAGTATTTGCACATTCGATTTTCAATGTGTTTTAGGCCTATGGACACTCCCAGGGTGCTGGTGCTGGACAATCAAGGGTTTCAACGTGACGCGCTCACCCACATGCTGCATCGGTTGGGGGTGGGCGAGGTATTGCACGCTAGCGCCGCAGAGCAGGCATGGCGACAGCTCCATGAGGCGGGCGGCGTGGACCTGGTCTTATGTGATGTGAGCAACCGGGCGCTGGAGCGTTTGGAGTTCCTGCATGGCGCCAGTGCCTCGGGCCGGGTCCGCGCGCTGGCCTTGTACGGTGAGCTGCCATTGGAGCTGCACCGCGCCGTCGGGCAAATGGTTTCGCTGTCCGGCCTGAAAATGCTCGGCGTGCTGGGGCAGCCCATGCTGTTGCGGGAGCTGCAGGCGGTGTTGCATCGCTACAGCCTCGGTCGGCGGATACCCTTGTCTGCATGGCGGCCGGAACCGGCACTGCCCAGCGAATCCGAGGTCAGGCATGGCCTGGACCAGGGTCAGTTTCGCGCCTGGTATCAACCTAAGGTGATGTTGAGCAGCGGTGCCCTGGTCGGGGTCGAGGCATTGGCGCGCTGGGAGCACCCTTCGCGAGGGGTGCTGCTGCCAGGGGATTTTCTGGCGGCCATGCTGGCGTACGACCTGATCGACGATATGTTCAAGCAACTGTTCGATCAAGGCTTGAGCCTGCTCAACACCTTGCGTGCTCAAGGCCGGGCACTTGAACTGGCGTTCAACCTGCATGCCTCGCAACTGGCCAGTGGTGAGTTGATCGAGCATGTCCGGCGAGCCTTGCAACGCCATCGGCTTCCAGGTGCTTCATTGACGTTCGAGCTGGCCGAAAATGGCTTGCTCGATTTGCCAGCGAGCATCGAGCACAGCCTGTTGCAATTGCGTGGCCTGGGCTGTGGCCTGGCGATCGATGATTTTGGCTCGGGGTTCTCTTCGCTCAAACAGTTATGCCATCTGCCGTTCAACCAGATCAAACTGGACGGTGAGTGTGTGCAACAGCCTCTGGAGCCACACAACCGGGCAATCATTGCCAGCACCATGGCACTGGGCCGCTCACTGGAGATGGACCTGGTCATCGAAGGGGTCAGCAGTCCGGGTATTTGTGACGCCCTGATCGCGATGGGCTGTCAGACCGGTCAAGGCTACTTTCTGGCGCGTCCCATGACCTGCCAGGCGTTTGAACAATGGTCAGCGCGTTGCACGCTGGCATCGAGACGCGAGCGATGGGCTCGCTGAAAAAAATCCCGAAACTTCCTACACTGCACTTAGGAAGGTCCTTCGAGATCATGCATGATGGGTGGTTTTTCAGCCGGGAACGTTTCCCTTTGGTCTGATCCGGCCAGTTTTACAGAGGTTTGTATGTATAAAGCGATGGTTGTGGACGATCATCCGTTCATTCGTTCTTCGGTCAGGATGCTGTTGGAGCAAGTGCATTTCGACGTGGTCGCCGAGGCGGATAATGGTGCCGATGCCGTGCAACTGGCTCGCGAGCATGCTCCGGATCTGATAATCCTCGACATCGCCATGCCCAAACTGGACGGTCTGGAAGTCATCAGCCGGATCAGCGCATTGCGCCTGTCTGGCAAGATTCTCGTGCTGACGTCACAGTCGCCGCAGTTTTTTGCCATGCGCTGCATGAAGGCGGGCGCCGCAGGCTATATCTCCAAGACCGAGGATGCGGACGAACTGCGCAGGGCCATTTCGGCGATCATGGATGGCTACAGCTTTTTCCCGAACCTGCCCTGCAGTTCGGTCCGTCGCAGCGATATCCAGGCCACCGATCTTGAGTTGATCCAGAGTCTGACCGACCGGGAACTGACCATTCTGCAGCAGCTGTCGAACGGTCTGAGCAACAAGCAGATCGGGGACGCCATGCTGCTGAGCAACAAGACCATCAGCACCTACAAAACCCGATTGATCGAGAAGCTCAACGTCAAGTCGGTGGTCTACCTGGCCGACTTCGCCAAACGTAACAACCTGATCTAGATGCCTTCCCTTAGAAAGTGTCTTCCGGTTGCCGTACTTGTGCTCTTGTCGCTGTGGACCAGCCTGTTGCAGGCCGGACCGCAGACCTACAACCTGGTGGGCCGTTCCAGTGTCGACGGTTATCACGTTGTGCTCGATGACAGCGACTGGCTCTGGTTGCGCAGCAAAGGAACGCTGGTGCTGGGTGCATCGGCCCCGGAGTACCCACCGTTCGGTATTACCAACAATGGCAATGACTACGAAGGCCTGAGCGCTGACTATGCGCAGTTGCTCGGCCAGTTACTGCAGGTTGACATCAAGGTGCAGCGCTACAGCTCCCGTGAAGACGTGATCAAGGCGCTGAAAACGCAGCAGATCGACTTTCTCGGGACCTCCAACAATTTCGAGGCCGAAGATCCGCAACTGGTACTGTCCAGTGCCTATGCCGATGACCAGCCAACGCTGGTCAGTCGCACTGACGACACTCAGGACGTCACGCAGGATCTGGCGGGCAAACGCCTGGCGATGGTCTATTACTACCTGCCCCCGACGCAGGTGCAGGCCTTCTATCCCAAGGCTCGGCTGCAACTGTACCCATCGACCCTGAGCGCCATCGGTGCAGTCGCGTTTGGCCAGGCGGATGTGTACATCGGTGATGCCATCGGTGCGAATTACCTGATTCTCAAAAACTACCTGAACAACGTCCAGTTGGTTGATTTCTCGCGCATGGAAGCCAACGATTTTTCCTTTGCCTTGCGGCGCGATGATCAACGCTTGCTGCGAATCATCAATGCAGCGCTGGCAGCCATCCCCACGGAGGAGCGGCTGAATATCCTGCGCCGCTGGAACGCCGGTGGCGCCAGCCTCTCAGGAAAAAATCGGGTGCAGTTCACCGCCAGCGAACAGCGTTGGCTGAACGCCCATCCCCGGGTGCGCGTGGCCGTGGATGGCAGCTTTGTGCCTTTTTCATTCTTTACTCGTGAAGGCGAGTTCCGAGGGGTTGCGGCCGATGTGCTGGCCAGGTTGACGCTACGCACCGGCTTGAAGTTCGATGTTCAGCAAGGCTCTTCCGTGCCCGAGCTCATCGACCGGATCGAATCGAAGCAAGCGGACTTGCTGGTCTCCCTGACCCCCAGTATCGAACGTGAACACACGTTGCGTTTCACTCGTCCTTACCTGAACACACCGTACGTACTGGTGAGCCGAATCATTGCCGACGCCCCGCCCACTCTGGATGAAATGACCGGTCGGCGACTGGTACTGACCCGCGGTAGTGCGATCAAAGACATGGTTGCCGAGCGCTATCCCGGCATTCGCTTGTTGGTCGCGGATAATGCCCAGATAGCCATGAACATGGTAGCCAGTGGTGAGGCTGATGCGGCGGTCAGTTCTCTGATCAGTGCGCGCTACATGATTTCCCGGCAATTTCGCGATCAGTTGCAGATCACCAGCACTGTGGGCACTTCGTCGGCCCATATGGCCTTTGCCACGGCCCGCGACTCGCCAGAGCTGTTCTCGATTCTGGACAAGGCGATGTTCAGCATTCCGCCGGAGGAGATGGACGAACTGACCAATCGCTGGCGCAGTGAAGCGGTGATCGAAGACAGCTATTGGTTGCGCTACCGATCGACGATCATCCAGGGTTTTGCGATTGCCGGGTTGCTGTTGCTGGTTGCATTGGGCTGGATTGGCTACCTGCGTGTATTGATACGCAAGCGCGAGCAGGCCGAGCGTGCACTCAACGATCAACTGGAATTCATGCGTGTACTGATCGATGGCACGCCTCATCCGATCTATGTGCGGGACCGGCAAGGGCGCATGATGGCCTGCAATCATGGTTATCTGGAAGTGTTCGGGGTTGAGCGCGACGCGGTGATCGGCCAAACGGTGATTTGCGGCCAGCTCAAGAGCGTGGTCGAAGCCAAGGCTTTTCACGAAGAGTACCTGCAGGTGATGGAGGAGGGGCTGCCGCGCGTGCGGGACCGCCAATTGACCTTGTCTGAACACGACGTGCGCACGATTTATCACTGGATGTTGCCGTATCGCGGCAGCGACGGTCGGGTCAGCGGCATGATCGGCGGCTGGATCGACGTCAGCGAGCGCCAGCAGCTACTGGAACAATTGCGTGAAGCCAAGGATGAAGCCGACGAGGCCAACCGTGCCAAGACCACGTTCCTGGCCACCATGAGCCACGAAATCCGCACGCCCATGAATGCGGTGATCGGCATGCTTGAGCTGGCCATGAAAAAAGCCGATCAAGGGGTTATGGATCGTTTCGCCATCGAGGTGGCGTCGGGGGCGGCGCGGGGACTGCTGGAGCTGATCGGCGATATTCTGGACATCTCCCGCATCGAATCGGGCCATCTGTCGCTGGCACCTGAACGTGCCAACCTGCGTTCACTGGTGGAGTCGGCGGCAAGGATTTTCGACGGGCTAGCCCGACAGAAACAGCTGCACTTGCACCTGGAGGTGGATGCTATCGCCAACCAGGATGTGTTGATTGACCCGCTGCGTTTCAAACAAGTCGTGTCCAACCTGTTGAGCAACGCCATCAAATTCACGGCAGAGGGTCAGGTGCGCCTGAGTGTGAGGGGCCAATCGGTTGGCGATGCGCAACGCCTGCAGGTAGTTGTGCGTGTCGAGGACTCGGGCAGCGGGATATGCGAAGCAGATCAGCAACGGCTGTTCAATCCATTCAGCCAGGCCAGTAACAACATTCAATCGGCCCGCAGTGGCTGTGGCCTGGGGCTGATGATCAGTCGCACCTTGTGCGACATGATGGGTGGGACGCTGGAGCTGTCCAGTGTGTTGGGCCAGGGCACACAAATTGAAGTGACGCTGGAGTTGCCCATCCTGGAACCCCTGGTCCGAAGCGTTCAACCCATGAGCCAGCTCCCCCCCCAGGGTCAGATGCTGAATATCCTGGTCATCGATGACTACCCGGCCAATCGCCTGCTGGTGTCGCAGCAGCTGACTTACCTGGGGCACCGGGTCAAGGAGGCGCAGGATGGTGCCCACGGCCTACGGGCCTGGCGCGGCCAGCATTTCGATGTGGTCATCACCGACTGCAATATGCCTGTCATGAACGGCTATGAGCTGGCGCGGGCGATTCGCAGCGAAGAACGCGCGGGGGGAATTACGCCGGGGCTGATTCTGGGGTTTACCGCCAATGCACAACCGCAAGAGAAACAACGCTGTCGCGAAGCCGGCATGGATGGTTGTCTGTTCAAGCCCATCAGCCTGCGCGATTTGAGCGCCTTCCTGGCATGCGTTGCCCCGGACACCGTCCCGGTCCCAACCAAAGAAGAGCGTCGCACGCCGGCAGACGCCATCGACCTGACCAACCTCGAGCAGCTGACGCGCGGCGATGAGGCGTTGATCAAAAGCCTGTTGGGGGATCTGGCCAGCAGCAATGAAGAAGACATATCGCGGCTCCTCAGTCTGTTCACCCACCATGATGTTTTGGGGCTTGCTGACCTGGCTCATCGGGTAAAAGGGGGCGCACGGATCATCAAGGCCCAAGGGCTGATCCACTGTTGCGAACGCCTGGAGAGCGCCTGCGAAGAGGGAGGTGGCGAGCAACTGACGGCGGCGGTGGATGCGTTGCAACAGGCCATGGAGCGGCTGGCCGATACACTTGAGCAACGGGCTGGCTGAGAGGGTGTCAAGAGGGCGTGGGGTCAATGTTCCTGCAATCGGCAACTCTGGGAAAATTCCTACAAGCTTTAGGACGTTTCCTAAATCAGTTTGGCTGGCATGCCGGGATAATTGCGTCATCTTTCTACGACGCGGGCCGCCAAAATGATACTGCCGATCAGGGTGCTGGTGCTTGAGGATCATGCCTTTGTGCGAGCTGTGGCGGTCAAGACGCTCCAGCAGATGGGGTGCGAGGAAGTGTTCCAGGCCAGTGACGGGGCTCAGGCGCTGGCCCTGCTGCAAACGGTCGGCGCGGTCGACATTGCCCTGTGCGACCTGTGTATGGACGGCATGGACGGCCTGGAGTTCTTTCAGCGCGCAGGACGCTCGGGGCTGGTCGGGTCGATCATCATCAGCAGTTCGTTGTCAGCCGATGTGCGTCGTGCCGTCCGCCAGATTGTTTCGCTGTCGGGGCTCAGGCTGCTGGGGGATGTCGGTAAACCCTTGTACGCACAAGCGCTGGGACTGTTGCTGGAAAAACACCTTGCGGGGCCTCGTGATGACGTGATTGCACTGCCCGTGCCTGAGCCTGCCAGTGAAAGCGAGGTGCGCAGTGCCTTGCGGGAAGGGCAATTGCAGCCGTTCTACCAGCCCAAGTTCAATCTGCTGACCGGCGAAGTCTGCGGCGTGGAAGTGCTGGCCCGCTGGCTCCATCCTTTTCGCGGGATCCTGTCGCCGGCCGTGTTCATGCCGGTGCTGGAGCGCTTTGGGCTGCTGGATGAGTTGCTGTTTACGCAAATGGACCAGGTCCTGACCTTGCTGCGGCCAATGCGTGAGCAAGGCTCCACGCTCAATGTCGCCTTCAACCTGCACGCCATGCAGTTGGCCAACCCCGAGCTGGTTTCTACCATCAGGGGTATTCTTGCGTTGCACGATACCCCCGGCAGTTGCCTGACGTTCGAACTGACCGAGAGTGGCTTGCTGGAGGCTCCGGCCACCAGTCTTGAAAGCCTGGTACGCCTGCGCATGATGGGCAGTCGCTTGTCCATCGATGACTTCGGTGCCGGCTTTTCATCGTTGCAGCGCCTGTGCCAGTTGCCGTTCAACGAAATCAAGCTGGACGGTGAGTTCGTCCGCACACTGGACGACGAGCCACGTTGCCGCGCAGTGATCGGCAGCACCCTGGCGCTGGGCGAGGCATTGGGCATGTCGGTGGTGATCGAAGGCATTGAAACCGAAGCACAGCGCCAGCAACTGCTGGCATTGAACTGCCGCCAGGGGCAGGGTTATCTGTTTGCCCGGCCCATGAGCGGCCCTGACTTACTGCGCTGGCTGCAAATGTCATCGGTCCCGCAGAAAAAAAGTTAAATGGAAATGGAACTGTTTCTTTCAGAATAGTCCTACATAAACCCTGCGCTGTTGTCCTTAGTCTCACAGGCTCTTGAAATGGCTAAGTGCAGACTGGCCGCATTGTTATTGCAGAGTTGATCAACTATGCCGAATAAAGCCTTACGTATACTGATTGCCGATGAGCAGCATTTTCATCGGATGAAAGTCGAGCGCCGCCTGAATCAGCTCGGTTACTACCGAATTGCTCCCGTGCATTCACTCGACGAGTTGCTCAGTGTCGTTGAGTACGGGTGTGAACCCTTTGACCTGGTGATCATCAATGCCTCCCTGACGACAGGCACCGGACTGGATCCCCTGGCATTCTGTCAGGACAACCAGCAGATTCGTCATGCGCTGATTTACGATGCCCAGCAGGCCGGGTTGCCAGCGTTGTTTGTCGCGCAGCCGGGTAATGTGCGGATCAGTCAGGACCGGGTTCCGGATCAGGAAACCCTCGAGAGCCTGATGAGCCGCGTGGATCTGCCCATCCCCCTTTCCGAACGTCCTCATCCCTGGCATCAGGGTGGTCTGCGCGCCTGACAAATCTCCAGGTGACGTAGTACCGTTCGTCTGAACTGTCATATCTGACAGGTAGTCGATCCGCTATTCCCGTGCAATAGTCATTGCGCGGCCGTGTCTATTCGGCCCATGTTTTTGCCGTGGGCGATACATTTACAGGAGTTGCCATGAGTTCACTGTTGATCGCAGACGATCATCCGGTTGTTCGGGCGGCTCTGAAAATGGTGCTTGGGGCACTCAAGGACGCTAATAACAGGCCGCTGTTCCAGACCATCGCCCAGTCATCCACTGCCATCGATGCCCTGCTGGCGATTCGCGAGCATTCGCCCAGCCTGGTGGTGCTGGACCTGCAGATGCCCGGGCTCAGCGGACTGGAGTTTCTTGCTCGTCTGCAGCGCGAGCGCTTGCCCTCGCGCATTGTGGTCTTCACCTCCCATGAGCCCAGGTTCTATGTCGAGCGTTGCATGCGGGGTGGGGCCATGGGGTTTGTCGAAAAATCCAACGACCTCGATGAGCTGTGTAAAGCCGTCAAGGCGTTGATGTCTGGCTACACCTACTTCCCTCGACTGGACACCAGCTCGGTGAACCAGAGCCTGCTACAGATGGATGAGCAGAAAATGATCGACAGACTCTCCGACCGCGAGTTGACCATTTTCCAGCACCTGGTACGTGGCTCCAGCAACAAGGAAATTGCCGAGCGCATGCACCTGAGCCACAAAACCGTCAGCACCTACAAAACCCGCTTGATCGAAAAGCTCAACGTGAAGTCCCTGGTTCATCTGCGGGATTTCGCCCAACGCAACCATCTGATCTGAATCCCCGTGAGCACGCGCGCCTGGCGGGTCGTGTTGACAGGGGTCAGCCTGTGTTGGGCGCTGAGCTGCCTTGGTTCCACGCCGGAACCCCTGCGGCTGCAGGGGCGATCGAGTGTCGAGGGCTACCGGGTCAACCTGGATGAAGCGGATTGGCGCTGGCTGAGGGAGAAAGGTCGCTTGCACCTCGGCGCCTCGGCACCAGACTACCCACCCTTCGAAAACACCATCAATGATCAGTACTTTGAGGGTATCACCGCTGACTTTGCCGGGCTGATCGCCCAATTGCTGCATATCAAGGTGGAAGTGGCGCGTTATGACTCGCGCGAGGCAGTGATTGATGCGTTAAAGCAGGGGGAGATTGATCTGTTGGGGGCGGCCAACGGATTCGAAGCCGCCGATTCGCAATTGTTGATGTCACGTGCCTATGCCGAGGACGCGCCCATCCTGGTCACGCGGGTGGGCGACAGTGCGCGTTTGTCACCTGATCTGGGCAACCTGCGGGTGGCGATGCTGGATCACTACGTGCGGCCGGACACCGTCAAGGCAGCTTACCCCGATGTCCGGCTTGAGCTGTATCGCTCGACCTTGAGCGCCATGGGGGCTGTGGCCTTTGGTGGTGCGGATGCTTACCTGGGCGACTCCATCAGTGCCAACTACCTGATCAATAACAACTACCTGAGCAATGTGCAGCTGACGCAGTTCGCCCGGATGGAGGTCAACCCGTTCGGCTTTGCCGTCAGTGCCGACAACCTCCGCTTGCGGGGCATCATCGATGCTGCGCTGGCGGCGATTCCAGAGCAGGAGCGCACGACCATTCTGCGCCGCTGGAGCTCCGGCAGCAGTTTCAGCAACACCCAGCGGGTGCAATTGAGCTCCCGCGAGCAGCGCTGGCTGGATCAGCATCCTCGGATCAAAGTCGGCTTCATGCGCGACTTTGCGCCTTTGTCGTTCGAGGACGAAAACGCCCGGTTCACTGGGCTCAGCGCCGAGGTACTGAACCGGATCAGCCTGCGTACGGGTTTGCGTTTCGAAGCGATACGCGGCGAGTCGCTGAACCAGCAGATTGACCAGTTGAAGCGTGGCGAGATCGACCTGATGGCCGTGCTCACCCCAAGCATTGAGCGCCAGGCCGAGATCCGCTTCACCCGACCGTATCTGATCAACCCCTTTGTGCTGGTCTGTGCCATTGGCAACAAGGCCCCGGTGACCCTGGATGATTTGGCGGGTAAACGCGTGGCGGTGGTCGGACGCAATGCGTTGCGCGAACTCATTAGCGCCCATGCGCGGGATGTGCGTTTCATCGAAGTCGACAGTCCTGCCCAGGCCATGACCATGGTGGCGAACAAGGAGGCCGATGCTGCGATGCCTTCGTTGATCAGTGCGCGTTACATCATTGCCCGACAGTACCGTGACACCCTGCAGGTCGCCAGTACCGTAGGCACTGAACTGACGCACATCGGTTTTGCGACCAACCGTGGCGAGCGTGAGCTCTACTCCATCCTGAACAAGGCCCTGTTGAGCATTTCCCCGCAGGAACTGGACGAACTGGCCAGTCGCTGGCGTAACGAAGTGCCTGTCGACGGCAGCTACTGGTCACGCCACCGCACCACCATCATTCAGGGGTTCGCCGCGGCAGGCCTGCTGTTGTTACTCGCGTTGGCCTGGATCGCATACCAGCGCAATCAGATTCGCAAACGCCAGCAACTGCTGCAACAGGTTCAGCAGGCCAAGGATGCCGCTGACGATGCCAACCGTGCCAAGACCACGTTTCTGGCCACCATGAGCCATGAAATTCGCACCCCCATGAATGCGCTGATCGGCATGCTGGAATTGGCGATGACCCGGGCGCAACAGGGGGTGACCGACCGTTTCGCGATTGAAGTCGCGTCCAGTGCGGCACAACAACTGCTGGAGTTGATCGGCGATATTCTGGACATCTCGCGGATAGAGTCCGGGCATTTGTCCCTCGCCCCGGAACGGGCCAACCTGGGGGGATTGGTCGAGTCGGTGAGCAAGGTGTTCGAAGGCCTGGTGCGGGAAAAGAACCTGCAGTGGTTGGTTGAACTGGACGCTCGCAGCCAGCGCGACGTGCTGATCGACCCGATGCGCTTCAAACAGATCGTCTCCAATCTGCTGAGCAATGCCATCAAATTCACTCGTGCCGGACACATTCGCATGACGTTGCAGGTTGAGCCCGGTACGGTGCCGGGACACGTGGCCGTCAGGCTGCTGATCGAAGACACCGGGATAGGTATCAGCAATGCCGACCAGCAGCGCTTGTTCAGCCCTTTTGTACAGGCGGCCAATAGCCCTCAGGACGGACGCAGTGGCTCGGGGCTCGGCCTGGTCATCAGTCGCTCGCTGTGCGAGATGATGGGAGGGCGTCTGCAGCTCAACAGTGTGCTGGGGAGCGGTACCCGGGTCGAGGTCCAGCTTGATGTAGCGGTCTTGCAACCGTTGACCGAGGTACCGCCAGCACCGGGTGCTGCGCTCGGACCAGGGCGTTCGTTGCAGGTACTGGTGGTGGATGACTACGCGGCCAACCGCCTGTTGCTGGCACAGCAATTGAGCCACCTGGGGCATCGGGTACAGGACGCCAGAGACGGGGAGGAGGGGCTGGGTTTTTGGCGTGAGCATGTGTACGACGTGGTCATCACCGATTGCAACATGCCGGCTCTCAGCGGCTATGAACTGGCGAGGGCGATCCGTGAGGAGGAGCGAATCCACGGATTGAAACCTTGCCTGATCCTCGGCTTCACCGCCAACGCCCAGCACGAAGAAAAGATCCGCTGCCGGGAAGCCGGGATGGACGATTGCCTGTTCAAACCCATCAACCTCAAGGACCTGAATGCCGGACTGACAGGGGCTCCGGTGTTGGCGAATGCATCGGTGTCGGTCGAAACACCCGCGGATCCCGGCGTCGAGTTCGACTTAGGTGGCCTTGAGCAACTGGCCGGGGATGATCGCCACCTGATCGATCATCTGCTGGCCGACCTGACGGCCAGCAATGCCGAGGACAGGGTGCGTCTACAGGCGCTTCATGCCGACAGTGATCGCATCGGTTTGCGGGATCTGGCCCATCGGATCAAGGGTGGTGCGCGAATGATCAAGGCACAGCGCCTGATCCTTTGGTGCGAACAACTGGAGACCGCGTGCCGCGAGCACGACAGCCACTCCCTGAACCAGGCCGTGCAAGGGTTGCACGACGCCATGCAGCGGCTGGATCGGTATCTCAAGCGCTAGACGCTCAGTGGCCAGCTACGCGCTATAAGCTTCTTGCAGCTTACGGCTTACAACTTGCAACTGCCCTTAAGCAATATCGCTCTGGCTGAACTCCGCACCCAGAAAATCGATCAGCGTGCGCACCGACGGTAGCAGGCCACGGCGCGAAGGGAAGATGGCGTGGACGATCCCGCACTTGGGCGCCCAGCCCGGCACCAGTTCCACCAGACGCCCCGCAGCAAGATCGTCACGCACCACCACGGCCGGCAGGTGGGCGACGCCCAACCCCGCCAGTACGGCGGTGCGCAAGGCAATCAGGTCGTCGGTCACCAACCTTGGATGATGGCGGATCACTGCGCTGGCGGCGTCCGGGCCGAACAGCTCCCATTGGTACTCCCGTTGCGCGGCGCCCCAATGCAGGCTCGGCAATCCGCTCAGGTCCGCAGGTGAGGCGGGGGTCGACAAGCGTTCGACAAAGGCCGGGGCGCCCACCAGGCTTTGGGTGCTGTTACCCAGTACTTTCATCACCAGGTCGGTGTTTTCCAGCGGCGGAAAACGCACCCGCAGAGCAATGTCGAAGCCTTCGTGGATCAAGTCCACGCGGCGGTTGGTACTCTCGATGAACAGCTCCACCAACGGGTACTTGAGCATGTAGCGCGTCAGCATCGGCCCGACCCAGGAGTTGAGCAGCGCCGTCGGGCAACTGATGCGCACCAGTCCCTGGGGTTCGGAGCGATTGCGTTCAATCAGTTCGGCGGCGCTTTCGGCTTCCACACGCATCGCCAGGCAGCGCTGGTAGTAGGCCTGACCGATTTCAGTGAGCGAACAATGCCGGCTGGTACGGTGGATCAAACGCACCCCGAGGCGTTCTTCGAGCTGGGCAATGCGTCGGCTGAGTTTCGATTTGGGCATGTCCAGCGCCCGTCCTGCCGCGGCGAAACCGCCGTGTTCGACCACTTGGGTGAAGTAGTACAGGGTGTTCAGGTCTTCCACTATCGTTCTCCAAATAGAACGCTAAGGGTGATTTTTGCAGTCTACCGGATCAAAGGTGTTGGATTTAAGCTTTGTCCATGTTCTGACTCACCCCACATTCGGAGGCACCATGAAAAACATCATCGGTATCTACACCAGCCCAAGGGCGCACTGGGTGGGCGACGGTTTTCCGGTCCGCACGCTGTTTTCCTACGACAGCTTGGGCAAACACATCAGCCCGTTCCTGTTGCTCGACCATGCCGGCCCCGCTGAATTCACCCCGACCACCGCACGACGCGGCGTGGGTCAGCATCCGCACCGCGGGTTTGAAACCGTAACCATCGTCTACAAGGGCGAACTGGAGCACCGGGACTCCACGGGTAGCGGCGGCAAGATCGGCCCTGGCGATGTGCAATGGATGACCGCGGCGTCCGGGATCCTGCACGAGGAGTACCACTCCGAGGCATTCGCCAAGACGGGCGGCACCCTGGAAATGGTCCAGCTGTGGGTCAACCTGCCCGCCAAGGACAAAATGGCCGAGGCCGGCTACCAGACCCTCCTCGATGGCGATATCCCGAGCATCGCCCTGGAGAACAAGGCCGGTAGCCTGCGTCTGATTGCCGGTGAACTCGACGGTCACAAGGGGCCGGCGCGCACCTTCACCCCGATCGATGTCTGGGACATCCGCCTCAATGCCGGCAAGGTGCTCAACCTGGACCTGCACGAAGGTCGCAACACCGCTCTGGTGGTACTGCGCGGCACGGTTCAGGTCAATGGCCTGGAGCTGGTGCGCGAAGGACAACTGGCGCTGTTCGAACGCCATGGCGACCAGTTGAGCCTGGAAGCGAACAACGATGCTGTGGTCCTGCTGCTCAGCGGTGAGCCGATCGACGAGCCGATCGTCGGTCACGGCCCGTTCGTGATGAACACCGAGCAGGAGATTCACCAGGCTTTTGCCGATTTTCAATCCGGTCGGTTCGGCCGGATGCACGGTTAAGCCGTATCGGTTCAATCACCCGCTCTACACAGGATGCGTAGGCCGGTTCCCAGGCCAGGGATGGCTGTTGCCTAAACGAAAGAGGAAACGCACATGAGCACCCACAACGCGGCCAACTTCAACGGCCTGAAACCGACCATCGACCCCAACGACAGCGCGCTGCTGTTGATCGACCACCAGAGCGGCCTGTTCCAGATCGTCAAGGACATGGACGTGCCGCAATTGCGCGCCAACGCCATTGCCCTGGCCAAGGCCGCGACCTTGTTGAAGATGCCGGTGATCACCACTGCCTCGGTACCTCAGGGTCCGAACGGGCCGCTGATTCCAGAGATTCACCAGGAAGCACCGCACGCCCGATACGTGGCGCGTAAAGGTGAAATCAACGCCTGGGACAATCCTGAATTCCGCGCGGCGGTCGAAGCCACCGGCAAGAAAACCCTGGTCATTGCGGGCACCTTGACCAGCGTTTGCCTGGCGTTCCCGTCGATTGCGGCGGTGCATGAGGGCTACAAGGTGTTTGCGGTGGTCGACGCCTCCGGTAACCACTCGAAACTGGCCACTGATCTGACCATTGCCCGTTTGGCACAAGCCGGGGTGGTGCCGATCGACATCATGGCTACGCTATCTGAGCTGCAAGGCTCCTGGAACCGTCCAGATGCCGAGCAGTGGGCTGCTGTCTACGCCCAGGCCATGCCGCATTATCAATTGCTGATCGAGAGCTATCTCAAGGCTCAACAAGTGGCGAACGAACACGAAGTGCTGGACTCCCAGCGCTAACCGGGTACCCCCACGCCGACATTCACTCGGCATCGATAACACGCGAGGACTACTGCAATGACTACTTCTTACAAGCGTCTGGACAAGGATAACGCCGCCGTTCTGTTGGTTGATCATCAGGCGGGCCTGCTGTCGCTGGTACGCGACATCGAACCGGATCGTTTCAAGAACAACGTGCTGGCGCTGGCCGACCTGGCCAAGTACTTCAAACTGCCGACTATCCTGACCACCAGCTTTGAAACCGGCCCCAACGGCCCGCTGGTACCCGAGCTCAAGGCAATGTTCCCCGAGGCGCCGTACATCGCTCGCCCTGGCCAGATCAATGCCTGGGACAACGAAGACTTCGTCAAGGCCATCAAGGCCACCGGCAAGAAGCAACTGATCATTGCCGGTGTGGTGACTGAAGTGTGCGTGGCCTTCCCGGCACTCTCGGCCCTGGCCGAAGGGTTTGAGGTGTTCGTGGTCACGGATGCTTCCGGTACCTTCAACGAACTGACTCGTCAGTCGGCCTGGGATCGCATGTCGTCCTCCGGCGCCCAACTGATGACCTGGTTCGGCTTGGCCTGTGAGCTGCACCGCGACTGGCGCAACGACATCGAAGGCTTGGGGACCTTGTTCTCCAACCACATTCCTGACTACCGCAACCTGATCACCAGCTACAACACCTTGACCGCCGGCAAGTAAGCCGGGTCCGGTGGTGTACACAGCCTCTGTGCACACCACCCATCAACTGCGGGAGCGGGCTGGGCAAGCCCGCTCCCGCATTGGTTTTCCAGTGTTTTGCAGACGGCGTTTATCCCGCAAAAACAATTGCTCCTACACTGTGGCCAATGTGTGCGATCTTCCGTTCATCGGCCTTCGCTGGAGTTGCTTGATGCTGTCACTGCTCACCGACCATCCCCTGTACGCCGCCTTGGCGCTGATGCTGCTCGACCTGTTGCTGTGGCGCGTGATCAGCAGCAGCGGCAGTCAATGGAAGCTGTTGGTGCGGCTGCTGATGTTCTCGTTGTTCAGCGCCGTGCTGTTCAATGAGGGGTTGAACCCGATGCAGGCGGCGCCCTGGCCGGAGAACGTGCCGCTGCACCTGGCGGCGACCGGTTTGCAGATCGCCTGGTGGCTGTTCGCGGCGCGCACCCTGACCGTGCTGATCGGTGCGGTGATGATGCCGCGGGTAGGGCACACCGGCCGGCTGTTGCAGGACCTGCTGGGGGCTGTGATTTTCCTGATCGCGATCATTGCCGCGTTGGCCTATGTCCTCGATCTGCCGGTCAAGGGCGTGCTGGCGACGTCCGGTGCGGTGGCAATCATCGTCGGCCTGGCCTTGCAAAGCACCCTCAGCGACGTGTTTTCCGGCATCGTGCTCAACACCACCAAACCCTATCAACTCGATGACTGGATTTCCATCGACGGCACCGAAGGCCGGGTCATCGACATCGACTGGCGCGCCACGCGCCTGCAAACCGCCCAGGGCAGCATGGCGGTGATTCCCAACTCGCTGGCGGCCAAGGCCAAGATCATCAACTTCAGCCGGCCCAGTGATATTTTCGGCATTGGCGTCAGCTTGCAGTTGAGTCCCCATGCGCGGCCGCAAACCGTGATCGAGGCGCTGGAGCGGGCAATACAGGGGTGCCGGCCATTGCTCGGCCAGCCAGCGCCGAGCGTCGCCTTGAAAAGCGCCAGCAGCAGCGGCGTGGAGTACGAGATCAGTGGTTTTGTCAGTTCGATGGCGCAAAAACGTGAAGCGCGCAATGCGTTGTTCGACTTGGCGTTCCGCCATTTACAGGCGTCGGGCGTCCGCCTGTTGTCGACGGCCGAGGGCGATGCCCCGGTGAACCTGTCGCGGCCACGAGCGTTGCTGGAAAGCTCGACCATTTTCTCGACCCTGCATCAGGATGAAAAGGACACCTTCAGCCAGAACATGGAGCTGATCACCTTCCGCGCGGGCGAGATGATCTTGCCCGCGGGCCAGGTCAGCGATCATTTGCTCATCATCGAATCGGGCGTGGTCTCGGTGACCCTGAGCCGGGCGGGCAACAAGTTCGAAGCCGGGCGCATGGGGCCGGGGGAGGTGATCGGCGAAGCCGGGATTCTGTCCGACGACTCGGTGCCGGCGGACTTCTACGCCAAGACCTACTGCACCCTGTACCGCATCGAGAAGGAGTACCTCAAACCCTGTCTCGACGCTCGCCACGACATCAATGAGGCGATGAAGGCCTTGCTCGACTTCCGCCAGCAAACGGCGCAGACCTTGACCCGCGAAGTGCCGGCGGTTGCGGTGAAAAAGGGCTTCTTGCAGTGGCTGCGTAGCCGCCGCTAGCGCGTGGCAGGCGCTACGGGATCACACGAACCCTGTGGTGAGGGCGCCTGTTCTTTCCCCAGGTCCGGAAAACGGATCAATCGGCAAGCGCCGAATTGGCTTCCTCAACTTCGCAACTATTGGTCATTTGTCCTCGGCCCGGGCGGGGCTACTGTATGCCTCAACCACTTGTTATGGAGCAGACCATGCAACCTCGTATCGACTTCTACACCGCTTCTCCGGAGGCCCTCAAAGCCATGATCACCCTGGAAGGGGCGGTCTCGAAACTGCCGCTGGAAAAGTCCCTGATCGAATTGGTCAAACTGCGAGCCTCACAAATCAACGGCTGCGCCTTTTGCGTTGACATGCACACCGCCGATGCGCGCAAGTCCGGGGAGACCGAGCGTCGCTTGTACGCTGTGTCGGTATGGCGTGAGACGCCGTTTTTCACCCCCCGAGAACGCGCGGCCCTGGCCTGGACAGAGTCCTTGACCCTGTTGA
The DNA here is from genome assembly GCF_900187535.1 of Pseudomonas sp. Irchel s3a18. Taxonomy (NCBI): domain Bacteria; kingdom Pseudomonadati; phylum Pseudomonadota; class Gammaproteobacteria; order Pseudomonadales; family Pseudomonadaceae; genus Pseudomonas; species Pseudomonas sp. Irchel s3a18. The sequence goes on from NZ_FYDV01000012.1 coordinate 57,343, forward strand.
GTCAGACCCATGCCCCGGATGAAGACTACGAACAACTGAGCGCCGAGTTCGATGCCAGGGAAATTGTCGACCTGACCGTCGCGATCACCACCATCAATGCCTGGAACCGCCTGGCCGTGGGCTTTCGCAAAATGCCCCAGGCCTGATCAGTGAGCGTCTGCTGAAGGGGCCGCCGGTTGTTGCACCTTGCGCATCAGGGGCACCATCAGCGTCGCCACGATGAAGCAGACCATGATCATCAGGAAGGTGTCGCCGTAAGTCTGCGTCTGGGCTTCACGGTAAGTCAGCAGCCACAGTTCACCGAGGCGGTTACCGACAAGCCTGGACGTAGATGACCGAGCACGCCGTCAGCGGGGTCCAGCAGGATGCGTACCGGCACCCGCTGCACGATCTTGGTGAAGTTGCCGGTGGCGTTTTCCGGCGGCAGCACACTGAACTGCGAACCGGTGGCCGGAGCCAGGCTGTCGAGTCGGCCATGGAATTGCTGTCCGACGAGCACGTCGGCGTGAATGCTGACCCGTTGGCCGGGCACCATATGCGCCAGTTGATCCTCCTTGAAGTTGACATCCACCCACAGTCCGCTGGCCGGTACCACCGAGAGCAGTTGCGCGCCCGCCTGGGCGTAGGCGCCGCCCCGTGCCCGGCGATTGCCGATCACACCGTCCACCGGTGCGCGCAGTTCGGTGTAGTCAAGGTTCAACTGCGCCAGATCACGTTCGGCACGTGCCTGTACCAGTGCAGCCCTGGCCTGTTGTTTCTGGGGGGCGATGACATCCAGTTGCCGCTGGGTCGCGAGTAACTCGGCCTGCGCCCGGGCGCTCGTCAGTTGCCGCTGGGCAGGTGATCGGTGTCTTGATGGTTACTGCGGGTCGACGATTTTCCACCAGTCGGGTTGGCCGTCCGCAAAGGCGTGATGCGTCGGTGTGAGTGCCAGGTCTTCAACGTGATCGAAACCACCGAGCAGCAGGGCGACGGTGGGCGCGTCATCGATGGCGCCGATCGAGCTCCCGCACCGAGGACAGAACGCGCGGCTGGAATAGTTCGATGACCTGTAGGTGGCAGGCAGGCCGCCGGTCCCGGTCCAGGTGACCTTGTCGCGGGGAAATTCAACCCACGCAGCCGTCGGTGCGCCCGTGTGCTGCTGGCAGTGGCGGCAGGAGCAGGTATGGGGATTTTCGGCCGGGCCCTGGGCCGCATAGCGAATCCAGCCGCACAGACAGCGGCCGTTATAAGTCGTCTCGCTCATTGCCAGTCTCCGTGGCTGGGGTGTTCGTCAGGCGATCGGTGAACAGACTTCCACCAGTGTTCCGTCCGGGCAGCGCACGTAGGAAACGATCTGGCCCCAGGGTTTGCTGGCAGGCTCGGCGATTTCACTGGCGCCGGCGGCCAGCGCTCTGGCGTGAGCCGCGTGAACGTCGTCGGTGACCAGGGCGACTTCCATGCCCAGTGGTTTGGCGCTGGCGTGGGCTGATACGTGGCCGGTACTGAAATTCATGGCGGCCAGTTCATCGGCGGCGAAGGCCAGGGCGGTCTCACCGGTTTCCAGTTCGCCATAGGTGCCCGACTCATGGACAAAGCGCACGGCGAACCCGAAGGCTGCGGAGAAAAAATCGAGCGACGCGCTAACGTCGGGGACGTAGATGATCAGGTAGCCGAACTTCATCAGTGAACACTCCTTGTCGTGCCGATTGAAGCGCGAATCTAGCACGTTGCTTCGCGGGCCTGCGAGGTTCTTGCTGATGCCGTAGCGCGGCAGCAGGTTGGCGACGGCGTAGCTGCTCCGGGTGAAAGAGTGCAGGTCGCTGCCGCCATTTGCCGTTCTAGTGTGCAACTCCCGTAATCGGCAACACCTACGCTTGCGACTGTCCCGTTATCGGAAATAGACGCCAGGTGTCGTGCCGGTCATGGCTTTGAAAAAAGCAATGAACGCGCTGTCGCTGGCAAACCCCAACTCGAAAGCGCTGTAGCTGATGTTGCGACCGGTGGCGAGCAGTTCGATGGCGCGCATCAGACGCCACTGCTGGCGCCATTGCTGATAACCCATGCCTGTTTCCCGCTGGAATATCCGTCCAATGGTTTTGCTACTGGCACCAACTCTCGTGGCCAATACGTCTAGCTGTGGCGGCAGGTCTTCGAGCGTGGTCAGCAAGGGCGCCAAACGATGATCCCGAGGCAGGGGCAATAGCATAGGCTGGAGGCTGGCCTCACGGATTTCACCCAGACACAATTCCAGCAGATGCATGAACTTGCCCTGTTGCCAGTCGGTGTCGAACGGGGCCATGGCAATCGGTTCCAGCACCGCCTGCAGCAACGGGCTGACCTCGATCACGCAGACCTTACGGGGTAACGATGCAGACAGTTGCGGTGTCAGGTAAACGGATCGGTAGTCGACGCTTTGTTGCATGACTGCGCGATGGCTAACCCTTGGCGGGATCCATGCCGCGCGCGATGGGGGCAACAGGCACAACTGTCCGGCCAGGGTGATTCGGGTGCAACCCTGGCGGGTGAACAGCAACTGCCCGCGCTCGTGCTCATGCAGGCCTGAGTCATGGTTGCCCAGGCAGGCTGCAATGCCAATGACCTCGGCGGCATATACGTCCGGGTCGAAAGACGCCTGAGCTTCAAGCCATGCCATACATTGTCCGATTCTAGTGGTTTGTTGTCTTGATCAAGATAATACGTCAATAACAGTTCTTTAAAATCACCACCCTTCTTTTAGGTGAGTGAGCCCTCATGAACACCAGTAACCTGCTACGCCTGGCCATTGCCCTGTTGATGTTTGGGCAGGTCGCACAAACCCTCTACAGTCCGGCGTTAACCGATATCGGACAAGTATTTCGGGTGACGCCTGCCGTCGCCGCCCAGCTTCTATCAGTGTACTTTCTGGCATTCGCCGCCGGCGTGGTGGTGTGGGGGCGAGCCTGTGACCAGATCGGTCGACGACCCACGATGCTCGCGGGCCTGGCAGTGTATGTCGTCGCCTCGGTCATGGCTCTGGGGGCCAGCACCTTCAGTGTTCTGCTGGCGGTGCAAGCGCTGGCAGCCTTCGGTGCTGCGGTTGGTTCGGTGGGGACACAAACAGTGTTGCGGGATCTTTTCGAGGGGGCGGCGTTGGCACGCGTGTTCTCCCTGGTCGGCATGGCCCTGGCAATCAGTCCGGCGCTGGGTCTCTTTGCCGGTATGACGCTGGTTAGCGAATTTGGTTATCGAGGTGTGCAGGTTTGTCTTTTGATGTTGGCATTGGCCCTGGTCGCCTGGTGTGCCTGGACTTTACCCGAGACGCGACCTGAGCGCCGTTGCGCACCCCCCCTGTTCGCGACCTTGTGGCTGATGCTCAAGGACATCGCGATCTGGCGTTCAGCATTGTTGGTGGCGGTATTCAACATTGCGATTTTCAGCTACTACAGCCTCGCGCCCTTCGAGTTTCAACGCTTGGGACTGAGTCCGGAACTGTTTGGCTATAGCGGAGTGATTCTTGCCCTTGGATCGGGACTGGGGGCGGTGTTGAACACGCAGTTGCTCAAACGCTCTGTAAAGGGACCACACCTGATCGCGCTGGCTGGGGTTGCGGCGTTGCTGGGGGCGATAGGGGTACAAGGACTGCACGCCAGTGTCTGGTTCCTCGCGCCGATGCTGTTGGTGGTTATGGCGTTTGGCATAGCGATCCCCAATATCCTGGGTTCAGCACTGGCGGCTTATCGCGATCGTTTGGGGACTGCCGGCGCCTTGTTTGGCTTGATGTATTACATTTTGATAGGCAGTGGCCTGATGCTCGCGGGCTGGAGTCAAAACCTGGGCGGCACGTTGCTGGTCTGCGCTGGGGTGGCGGTACTGTTGAGCTGGCAGGCCCAACCGCTTGGCCTGATCTACGACCGATAGCACCTGTTTTTACTGGTCCGTGGGGGGATGAAGCGGCAATTGGTCAAAGCTCCGAGGAATGAATTGCCGGCCTTAATAGGAAGCATTACTATTCGCGCTCTCGCCACCACAGCACGCCGTGATGACCCCCAAGCTGCCCCGCACAAGCGGATTTTTCGAGCATTACGAAGAGTTGGTCGGAACCTGGACGCGCCGGTTGAGAAATCGCCAGCAAGCCGAGGACCTGGCCCACGACACCTTCGTGCGGGTGCTTGAATCCGACTCGGTGGCGGTACAGCAGCCGCGGGCCTATTTGCATCAGACCGCTCGCAATATCGCGGTGGACGGTTATCGGCGTGAGGATCGGCGAGGTGCCATGGAGTCCGAGGCGGTCGATCTCAGTGTGTCGTCGGTAGATGACCCGGAGCATTACATGCACGCGATCCAGCTGGCTGACTCCATCGAGCGGGCGCTCACAGAACTGCCTGCCAACTGTCGCAAGGTGTTCGTCTGGCAGAAGCTCGAGGGGCTGACCCAGGCCGAAATCGCCGAACGCCTGGGCCTGTCTAAAAACATGGTGGAAAAGTATATGATCCGCACCCTGCGGCATTTACGTGACCGCCTGGACGGTGCCGCCCAATGATCGGCCGCCTTGTTCCAGCCACAGCCAGACAGGACCTTCCATGATGGATACTCGTGATTGCGCGTGCGGGCGAACGACGGTTCGCGACGAGGCGGCGCTGTGGTTCACGCGCTTGCAAGATGCACCGCTTGGCGATAATGATCAGCACCGCTTCGACGCCTGGCTGGATGAGCACCCTCAACACCGCGACGAACTCCAGTTGCTGCAAACCCTGTGGAGCGTCGCTGACCTGCTGCCCAAGGCACGGTTGCAAGCATTGTGCGAGGCCCCGCCCATGCGGACCAAACGCCGCCCGCTGGTGCGTTATGCCGTGGCCGCCAGTGTGCTGGCACTGGCGGTTGGCATTGGCCTGTTCAGTGGCCTGAATCAGCCGGGTCGCTACACCGCGGAGTTTTCCACGGCCTCCGGCGAGCGCCGCCAGGTGAGCTTGCCGGATGGCTCGCTGATGGATTTGAACAGCCGCAGTCGGGTCCAGGTGCATTTTGAAAACAACCGTCGTGGGATCGAACTGATCCAGGGCGAGGCCATGTTCAGTGTCGAACACGACAGCCATCGACCCTTTGTGGTCGAGGCGGGTGCCGGCAAGGTCACGGTCACCGGCACGCGCTTTGATGTGCGCCGCGACAACACTGAAACCCGGGTGGCGGTCGAGCAGGGCACGGTCAGGGTGCAGGGCCGCGAGGCGCCCGACAACGAATTCGTCAACCTCACTGCCGGTCTGGGGACTCGGATTGATGCCAGCGGGCAGGTCGCCCAGGCCCGGGCGGTCGATACCCAGGCCCTGACGGCGTGGCGCAGCGGCAAGCTGGTGTTCAACGATGCCAGCCTCAGCGAAGTGGCCGAGGAAGTGTCGCGCTATCGGGACACGCCGCTGAGGGTGAGCGACGCGACGGTGGGCAATCTGCGCCTGACCAGCGTGTTCAAGTCCGACAACACAGAGGCCTTGCTCAAGGCCCTGCCGAGCATCCTACCAGTGGCCATCCGCACGCTCGATGACGGCAGCCAGGAAATAATTGCGCGATAGATTCAGGTTTTTTTCGAGTTCTTCGTCTTCTTGTCCAACTGCAACTGGTTTGCATTAACAGACGCACTTCTTTGCGATCAACAGGACAACGTTCGACGTGAAAAATACCCGCGCTAAAAACAACAAATCCGCCACGTGTTCCTCCCGTTGGCTGCCACTGGCCCTTGCCCTGGCCGTCAACGCCGCCATGCCTTCGGCGTACGCCGAGCAGGCCGCCGGCGACATCCACATTCAGGCGCAACCGTTGGGCGAGGCCTTGACGCAGCTGGGGCAGCAGACGTCCCTGCAGGTATTTTTCAACCCGGAGCTGGTGGCCGGCAAACAGGCGCCCGCGGTGGACGGCAACCTGTCGCCGGAGCAGGCCCTGCGTCAGCTGTTGCAGGGGAGCGGCCTGGAGTACCGGATCGATGAAGGTTCGGTTACCTTGAATCCTGCCGCGTCATCCGCGACGGGTGCAACCGATGGTCCGCTGGAGTTGGGCGTGACAGACATCAAGGTGGTGGGGGACTGGCTCGGCGATGCCGATGCCGCCGTGGTGCAGAACCACCCGGGCGCGCGTACGGTGATCCGTCGCGAGGCCATGGTAGAGCAGGGCGCGATGAACGTCGGCGATGTGCTCAAACGCGTGCCCGGTGTACAGGTGCAGGACGCCAACGGCACCGGTGGCAGCGACATTTCCCTGAACGTTGGCGTGCGTGGCCTGACCTCGCGCCTGTCGCCGCGTTCCACCGTACTGATTGATGGCGTACCGGCTGCGTTTGCGCCGTACGGCCAGCCGCAACTGTCCATGGCACCGATTTCTTCCGGCAACCTGGACAGCATTGATGTGGTGCGAGGGGCCGGCTCCGTGCGTTACGGACCGCAGAACGTTGGCGGGGTGATCAACTTCGTGACCCGGGCGATCCCGGAAAAAGCCACGGGTGAAATCGGCACGACCCTGGAAACCTCCCAGTACGGTGGCTGGAAGCATATCGACACGGCCTTCCTGGGCGGCACCGCCGACAACGGCATCGGCATGGCGCTGTTGTATTCGGGGGTCAACGGCAATGGCTACCGTGAGAGCAACAACGACAACGACATCGATGACGTGCTCCTCAAGACGCACTGGGCGCCGACCGACTTCGACGATTTCTCGCTGAACTTCCACTACTACGATGCCGAGGCCGACATGCCCGGCGGCCTGACCCAGAAACAGTACGATGAAGACCCGTTCCAGTCGGTGCGCGACTATGACAAGTTCAGTGGCCGGCGCAAGGATGTGTCCTTCAGGTGGATCCGCGAGATCGACGAGCGCACCCAGGCCGAGGTGCTGACCTACTACTCCGACAGCTTCCGTGGCAGCACCATTGCCGCACGCGATCAGAAAACCCTCAGTTCCTATCCGCGCACCTACTACACCTTCGGCATCGAGCCGCGGGTTTCTCATGTGTTCGACGCCGGCCCCACGACCCAGGAAGTCAGTGTGGGTTACCGCTACCTGAAGGAAGGCATGCACGAGCAGGCCAGTCGCGTGGCGCTGGTGAACAACCAGCCGGTGCAGACCCCAAGCTCGGACGGTCACGTGTATCAGGACCGCACCGGTGGCACCGAGGCCAATGCGTTCTACGTGGACAACAAGATCGATGTCGGTAACTGGACCCTCACGCCGGGCATCCGCTTCGAGGACATCAGCACCGAGTGGCATGACCGCCCGGTCCTCGATACGTCGGGCAAGCCGGTCCAGGAAAAGCGCCGCAGCATCGACAGTCACGAGCCGTTGCCGGCCCTGAGCGTGATGTACCACATGTCCGATGCCTGGAAGCTATTCGCCAACTACGAAACCTCCTTTGGCGCCTTGCAGTACTTCCAACTGGGGCAGGGCGGCTCGGGTGACCAGACCGCCGCCGGGCTGAACCCGGAAAAAGCCAAGACCTACGAAATCGGTACCCGCTACAACGATGACGCGTGGGGCGGTGAAGTGACGTTGTTCTACATCGACTTCGACGATGAACTGCAATACATCAGCAACGATGTGGGCTGGACCAACATGGGCGCCACCACGCACCGTGGGGTGGAAGCGTCGGTTCACTACAACATGGCCGCGCTTGATCCACGGCTTGATGGCCTGACCGCCAATGCCGGCTTCACCTACACCCGCGCGGTGTACGAAGGCGATATTCCAGGGTTCAAGGGACAAGACCTGCCGTTCTACTCCCGCCAGGTCGCCACGGCCGGCTTGCGCTACGACATCAACCGCTGGACCTACAACCTCGATGCGTTCGCCCAGTCCAAGCAGCATTCACCAGGCACCGGGATCAATGCCGATGGCAGCTTCAACGGCGACTACATCACCGAAGGCACGGCCGATGGTCAGTACGGTGATATCCCGGGCTATGTTCTCTGGAATGCGCGTGCCGGTTATGACTTCGGCGCGCAATTGTCGAACCTCAAGCTCGGTGCCGGGGTCAAGAACATCTTCGACAAGCAGTACTTCACCCGTTCCAGCGACAACAACTCGGGGATCTACGTCGGCGCCCCGCGCACGTTCTTCGTGCAGGCCAGCGTCGGGTTCTGACAGGCCCTGCGGTCATGCTGTTCAGTCAAACGGAGGTACACCCCGCTGGGCTGAATGGCAGCCCCAAGGAGCGTCGTCGGGTTTTTTCTGAAAGACCACAATGGCTTTGTCGGGGCTGCTTCGTTTCCCTGCGCAAGTCGAGGACAGCCACTTACCGATGTACTCCTGCTTACTGGCGATGCAAGGGGCGTCGATTATCGAGCGGGTCAAACTGGAAGGCTTGTCCCGCGACAAGGTGTGCCTGCTTGCATTTATCGGCGCATCGCTTAAGTTTCGTGGTGCCGACGTCGCGCCGATTTGCCCGGTGGCGTTGCCGATCAACTCGCCGCATGCCCTCGGACAGGAGCCTATTGATGACGTGTTTTTTTGATGCTCGCGGCAATATCTATGGGGTTGTCAGCCCGGTTGAGTTGCGCCGGCGAGGGGTCGAGTTGCCTGCGGACCCGCACCAGGCGGCGCAACAGCGTGCGCTCTGGGCCGTGGCCGCGATCGAGGCGTGCTGCAATTGGGCCCCCGGCACCCAACCGGCCGGGGGCAAGCAGCACCGTTCGGACGGGTTGCTGGTCGGCCCGTTTCAGGCCGCGCCGCCGTATGACCTGCTGATCGTCAATACCGACGGCACACTGGCGGAACGCAGTGGTAACGGCCTGACGATTTTCTCCCAGGCGCTGACCGAGCAGGGCTTGATGCCGACGCAGGGGCATTGCGTGCTCAAGGTTCATCACGACAAGCACGATACGTCGTCGCCCGTTGCCACCTCGGTCGAGCCGGCACAGGTCGAGGGTGTGCAGGGTTTCTGGCTGGACTTGGGCAAACCGGCGTTCGGAGCGGACGCAGTGGGGGCCAGGGCGGTGCAGACCCGGATGCTCGATCGACATGAACTGAGCCATGTGCCGGGGCTCGCCGGGCTGAATCCACAATGGGCCCACAGCCGCTTCGTGCGCATCGGCAACCCTCATTGCGTCACGCTGGTGGCGGATGGCAGCGGGTTGCCGAGCCATCGGCAGATGGTCGAACCGGTGCTGTTGGCCGGGTTGACCCGAATCGCCTTTGCTCAACCCGTTGGTGCGGGCGAGCCCTGTGGGGCGGGCGTCAACCTGCAATGGGCAACACTGGAATCGGCCAACCGGATTGCCGCACGGGTGTTCGAACGGGGCGAAGGGCCGACCGCATCGTCCGGCACCAGTGCCAGCGCAGTCGCCTGCGCGGCATGGAGCGTGGGTTGGGTAACAGCAGGCGCGGTGGCGGTGGTCATGCCGGGCGGCACGGCCCCGGTGTTGCTCGAAGAACGAGGCGGTGAGTTGCAGCGGGTCCGATTGTTCGGGACCGCGCGATCGATGGCGTGAGCTTGAGGCCTGCCGGGTCACTGCCGCTATAGGGCCGATCCGAACAGGTCAACCACCGGCATCTGGCGCTTCATCAACACCTTGCCATCGCGAATCGAATACAGCGCCGAGCCCTGGCTGCGAATCACCTCATAATCGCTGTCGGCCGACAGGATCAGCAGGTTCGCCGAGCGTCCCGGTTCCAGCCCGTAGCGCTCACCCAGGGCCATGGCCTTGGCGCTGTTGTCGGTCACCAGGTCCAGGGCGCTTTGCAGGTTACGGTAGCCGAGCATATGGCAGATGTGCAGGCCGGCTTCGAGCACCCGCAGGATGTTGCCGTTGCCCAATGGGTACCAGGGGTCGACGATGGAGTCCTGACCGAAGCACACGTTCATGCCGGCCTCCAGCAATTCGTTGACCCGGGTCACGCCCCGGCGTTTCGGGAAGGTGTCGAAACGCCCTTGCAAGTGAATGCTTTCGGTCGGGCAGGAGACAAAACTGATCCCCGAGTGTCCGAGCAGGCGAAACAGCTTGGCGCAGTAGGCGTTGTCGTAGGAGCCCATGGCCGTGGTGTGGCTGGCGGTGACCCGTGAGCCCATGTCGCGGCTGCGAGCCTCTTCGGCCAGCACTTCCAGAAAGCGCGAATGGGGGTCGTCGGTTTCGTCGCAATGCACGTCCACCAGGCAGCCGGTGCGTTCGGCCAGGTCCATCAGGAATTTCACCGAGCTGACACCTTGGTCGCGGGTGTACTCGAAGTGGGGAATCCCGCCGACCACATCGGCGCCCAGGCCAATCGCTTCCTCCATCAGCTCACGACCCTTGCGAAAGGACTCGATGCCTTCCTGCGGGAAGGCGACGATTTGCAGGTCGATCAGGTGCCGGCTTTCCTCGCGCAATTCCAGCATGGCCTTGAGCGCGGTCAGTTGCGGGTCGGTGACGTCGACGTGGGTGCGCACATGCTGGATGCCGTGGGCGGCGAGGGCGTTGATGGTTTTTTTCGCCCGGCTCTTGGTGTCTTCCAGAGTGATGGTCGCCTTGCGCTCGCCCCAGCGCTCGATGCCCTCGAATAGCGTGCCGCTCATGTTCCAGCGTGGCTCACCGGCCGTCAGCGTGGCGTCGAGGTGGATGTGCGGCTCGACAAAGGGGGGCACCACCAGGTTACCGCCAGCGTCGAGGTCTTCAGGGCCGAGGGTCGGCGCCTCGGTCTGACGGGCAATGCTGGCGATCAGGCCGTTTTCCAGGTGCAGTTCATGCAAACCTTCACGGTTGCGCAGGCGGGCGTTGATGATGTGCATGGCGAGTCCTTTTGTCGGTCGATAGCGCCGGGCGATTCCTGAATCATAGGCATAAAAAAACCACCGGTCTCGGTGGTTTTCTCGATAGCGCCGGCTTACTCGCCGTGGTAGATGCAACCACTGGTGCAGGTCTCGTGGATGCGGATCGCGCTGAGCTCCGGCAGCAGGGGCTTCAATTCGTTCCAGATGAACTTGGCCAGGACTTCGCTGGTTGGATTTTCCAGGCCGGGAATGTCGTTCAGGTAATTGTGGTCCAGGCGCTCGTAGAGCGGCTTGAAGATCGCTTTGATCTCGGAGAAGTCACGGATCCAGCCGGTGTGCGGGTCGAGGTCGCCACTCAGGTGAATCGCCACCTTGAACGAGTGACCGTGCAGGCGACCGCATTTGTGGCCTTCCGGCACATGGGGCAGGCGGTGGGCGGATTCGAACGTAAACTCTTTGAAAATTTCCACGGTGGTTTGAGCTCTGTCAGGTGGCTATCGCCCGCGGCGATGGGGCAGGCCGCGAGTTTAACAGCTTGAAATAACGCTTGCGGGAAAACACTGACTAAAGGGTCAACAGACGGTCGCCCAGGCGTCCACTGGCGCACAGTTCGAGGAATTCGTCGCCCAGGCGCTGGCTCTCGTCCATGGCGGTCTTCCAGTAGTGCTGGCGGCCGGCCGGATCGCCCATGAAGCGCTTGAAATCGTTCCTGTCAGGCAGCTTGCCGTAGGGCAGGCGTGACAGGTAATGCCTGGATGGTGCCAGCAGCAGGACATCCTGCAAGCGCACAGGGCAGGCCCGACGCCAGGGCAGCGTTTTATCGAACCAGCCGGGAATGACCCGGTCGGTGAAGTGCGGGTAGAGCACGATGTCGGTGCCGCTGTAGGGCAGGTCGAGGTGGTAATCGAGCAAGCCGCCGTCACGGAAAGTGCCGGCTCCGGCGCCTGGCAGGTCACGCACACCTTCCATGACCATCGGGATCGAGCCCGAGGCGAGCAGCGCCTGGCGCAGGTTGCCGGCGTTCAGCGGCACAAAGCGTGAGGGGAAGTCGTCGAGCGCGTTGAGCGGTGGAGCCAGGCGTGGGTCATGGACAATCAGTCGTTCGAAATGTCGAGACAGGCGCGAGCGGCCGCGCAGGTTGTCGGCGATCACCGAGGACAGGCCCAGCCCGAGCCGGCCGCGATGGTCATCGGCCAACAGGCCATGACTTTTCACCACCATGATGTTCAACCGATAGAAGGGGTTGTCCAGCAGCAAGGCATCGCGCCCGTCGAGCAGGTCATCGAGCATGCGCTGGGAGCTCTGGCTGATCTGCGCCATGCTCACGCCCTTGGCAAAACGCTGGGCGTTGTACAGTTCACCCAGGCGCCTGATGCCTTCGGCGGCGTCCGGCAGACAGGCACTGGCGAAGCGCCAGGAACCCACGGACGCGCCGATCAACGAGCGCTCGCGGGGCGCGGCCGGTAGCCATTCGCCGAACAGCGCCAGGTCCAGGCCTTGAATGCCCAGGGCCTTGGGCCCTCCGGCGGCACCGGGCAGGGTGCCGACATCGTGCGCCTTCAAGCCGTCCTGGCGAATCCGGGCGAAGGCCCGTGGGCCTGCCTTGAGGGTCAGTGCCGGGAATTTGATGTGGATAGCGGTCATGCCGGCCTCTGTACTGGCGAGTGGGGGATTATATGCCTGTGTGACGGGACAACGCGTTACGACTATCGACGAGGGCGATTCAGGTTGAATTAAGTTCACAGGGTTAGGCTGATGCCCATACTGACTCGGAGACGCTCCATGAAAACCCTGACCGCAGCGTTCGCCGCCGCCCTCGTCAGCCTGACCGCCAGCCTTGCTCACGCCCGCGACCTGGGGCCTGATGAAGCCCTGAGACTGCGCGACGCTGGTACCATTCAATCTTTCGAAACACTCAACGCCACAGCCCTGGCCTTGCATCCTGGAGCAAGCGTGCAGGAAACCGAACTGGAAGAGGCCTATGGCAAGTACCTCTACCAGGTCGAGTTGCGCGACCAGCAAGGCATCGAATGGGATCTGGAATTGGACGCCGTCAGTGGGCAAGTACTCAAGGATCATCAGGATACGTAATGAAGGTTAATTTGCGCGCTTATGGCCTGACGGCCCTGACGCTGGTGTTTTTTTGCTCCGTGGGCGTGGCCCGTGACCTGGATCAGGACGAAGCCTTGAGCCTGCGTCAGAAGGGCGTGATCCTGCCGCTGGAGCAGCTGTTGCAGCAGGCGCTGGACCGCCATCCCGGCGCCAAGTTGTTGGAAGCGGAGCTTGAGGAGAAACGCGGCCTCTACATCTATGAAGTTGAACTGCTCACCCCCGAAGGCGTGGTGCGCGAGCTGGACCTTGACGCCGCTACCGGCCGTTTACTCGAAGACAAGGAAGATTGATCGATGCGTTTGCTTCTGGTGGAAGACCACGTGCCGCTGGCCGACGAGTTGCTGGCCGGCCTCAATCGCCAGGGTTATGCCGTGGACTGGTTGGCCGATGGCCGCGATGCGGTGCATCAGGGCAGCACCGAACCCTATGATCTGATCGTCCTCGATCTGGGGCTGCCGGGACTGCCGGGGCTTGAAGTGCTCAGCCGCTGGCGCGCCGCGGGCCTGGCCACGCCGGTGCTGGTGCTGACCGCACGCGACTCCTGGGCCGAACGCATCGAAGGCCTCAAGGCCGGGGCCGATGACTACCTGACCAAGCCCTTTCACCCGGAAGAACTGCACCTGCGGATTCAGGCACTGCTGCGCCGCGCCCACGGCCAAGCCAACCAGCCGACACTCAACGCCGCCGGGTTGCAGCTCGATGAGGGCCGCCAGTGTGTGATGCGTGACGGTGCCGACATTCAGCTGACCGCCGCCGAGTTCCGCCTGCTGCGCTATTTTATGCTGCACCCCGAGCAGATCCTGTCCAAGAGCCATCTCGCCGAACACCTCTACGACGGTGAAACCGAGCGCGACTCCAACGTCCTGGAAGTTCACGTTAATCATCTGCGGCGCAAGCTGGGGCGCAGCGTGATTGAAACCCGTCGTGGCCAGGGTTACCTGTTCGGTGGGCAAGCCCGGTGAAATCGATCCAGCGGCGTTTGAGCCTGGGGTTGATCAGCGTGATGCTGGTCGTCGGCCTGGTGCTGGCGCACACCAGCCTGTGGTTGTTTGAAGAGAGCATGCAACGTTATCTGGAAGCGGGCCTGCGCAACGACAGTGAGAACCTGCTGGTGGCGCTGGTTCGAGGCCCGCAGGGGTTGCAGCTGGATGAGCGACGGCTGTCGCCGGCTTATCAGCGGCCCTTTTCCGGGCAGTATTTCCGCATCGACTTTGGCGATACCCATTGGCGTTCACGCTCGCTGTGGGATCAGGAATTACCGCTGCTCGATAAACCGGGGTTGCACGACAACCTGCAACTGGGCCCCGATGGTCAGCAGCTACTGGTATTGCGTTCGGACTACCGGCGCCTGGGGCAATCGATTTCCATCAGCGTGGCCCTGGATTACACCCCGGTGCGCGCGAGCTTCCAACGCATGCGCCAGGTTGGCCTGGGGCTGGGGCTGGCGGGGCTGTTGGTGATTTTGCTGTTGCAGCGCGTCACGGTGCGGCGAGCCTTGCGCCCGCTGGAAAGTGCCCGCGAGCAGATCGCCCAGTTGCAACAAGGCCAGCGTTCGCAACTGGACGCGCACGTGCCCCGGGAGCTGGAGCCTTTGGTGGCGCAGATCAACCATTTGCTGGCGCATACCGAAGACAGCCTCAAGCGCTCGCGCAATGCCCTGGGCAACCTCGGCCATGCGTTGAAGACGCCGCTGGCGGTGCTGTTGAGCCTGGCATCGAGCGAAAAACTCGACGCCCATCCAGACCTGCGCAGGATTCTGCAAACGCAATTGGAGCAGGTGCAGCAGCGCCTGCACCGGGAACTCAACCGTGCGCGGCTGGCCGGTGATGCCTTGCCCGGCGCACAGTTCGATTGCGCTGCCGAACTGCCGGGGCTGTTGGCCACCCTGAACATGATCCATGGCGAACACCTGCATCTGAGCTACACCGCCGCCCCGGGCCTGCAACTGCCGTGGGACCGGGAAGACTTGCTGGAGTTGCTCGGCAACCTGCTGGACAACGCCTGTAAATGGGCCGACGCCGAGGTGCGTTTGAGCGTGGTGCAAGTGGGCGAAGGTTTTGTGCTGGCCGTGGAAGACGACGGTCCGGGGATTCCCGAAGCGCAACGCGACCAGGTATTCAGTCGCGGTACTCGCCTCGATGAGCAAACCCATGGGCATGGCCTGGGGTTGGGCATCGTGCGCGATATCGTCGACGCCTGGGGTGGGCAATTGCGGCTGGAGGAAAGCGAGTGGGGCGGGTTGAAGGTGACGATCGAGTTGCCCGGGCAGTGATCAGTGTGGTGAGGGGGTAAGCTCCCTCGCCACACAAGTAACATTCAAACGCGGAACTGATCCATCAGGCTCTGTTGCTGATTGGCCAGGGTGTTGAGCGACTGGCTGACCCGCGCCGATTCATTGGCCTGGCCCGACAGCGACTCCGTCACGTCACGGATGGTCGCCACGTTGTTGTTGATTTCCTCGGCCACGGCGCTCTGCTCTTCGGCAGCGCTGGCGATCTGCAGGTTCATGTCGCTGATCACTGTCACCGCATCGCCAATCTGCCGCAGGGCGGTGACCGCCTGGCCGACTTGCTCGACACTGCCTTGTGCCTGGCGATGGCTGTTGCTCATGGAGCCGACCACTTCCTGGGTGCCGCTTTGCAGCTGCTCGATCACCTGGCGGGTTTCTTCCACCGACTCCTGGGTACGGCGTGCCAGGTTGCGCACTTCATCGGCCACTACGGCAAAACCACGACCGGCTTCACCGGCGCGGGCCGCTTCGATGGCGGCGTTGAGCGCCAGCAGGTTGGTCTGTTCGGCGATGGCGCGAATTACTTCCAGCACCGAGCCGATCTTCTCGCTGTTGGCGGCCAGGCCTTCGACCTGCGTCATGGCGGTGCTCATGTCGGCGGCCAGACTGTCGATGCTGTGGGTGGTCCGGTCGATCACGGTCAGGCCCTGGCGGGTGGCCTGATCGGCTTCCCGTGCGGCCTGCGCGGCCTGGGCGGCGCTGCGGGCGACGTCCTGTGCGGTCGCACTCATCTCGTGGGAGGCGGTGACCACCTGGTCGACCTGACGGTACTGCTGCTCCATACCGGCACTGGTCTGGGTGGCGATGGCCGATGATTGATCGGCGGTGCTGCGCGCGTCCTGCACCGAGCGTTTGACCTCGGCGATGATCGGCTGCAGTTTGTCGAGGAAGCGGTTGAACCAGCCGGCCAACTGACCGAGTTCGTCGTGCTTGTCGTAGACCAGGCGGCGGGTCAGGTCGCCTTCGCCGCTGGCGATGTCTTCGAGCATGTGCGCCACGCCGAGAATCGGCCGGGTGACGCTGCGCGCCATCAGCCACACCAGCAACAGGCCGATGACCGCCGCCATCAGGCCCAGGCTCAGTTCAATCAAGGTGCCGGTGGTGGTGCGTTCATCGAGTTCGTTCTTGAGAGCCTCCGCCGGGCCTACCAGCACTTTCTCCGGCACGTCGAGCAATACGCCCCAGGCATTGCCGCCTGGAATCGGCTCGAACGGCGACAGCACTTTGAGTTGGCCGTTGCTGTGCAGGCTGTGGGTCTCGCGGCTGCCGCCGAGCATGCGCAGCAATTCAGTACCGCTGGTCTTATCCACCATGTCCAGGCGCTGGCTGAGCTTGCTGGCGTCGGGGCTGTAACCGGCGATCAGGCCCACGGGGCTCAAGATGCTGACGCTGGTCTGGCCATCGTAGAGCTTGTGGCTGGCTTGCTGGCTGATCGCCTGCAGGCTGTTGAGGTTGATGTCAACCGACAGCGAGGCGATGACCTTGCCGTTCACCATCAGCGGGAAGACGATGCTGGTCATCAGCACGTTCTGGCCATCGATCACATAAAAATACGGCTCGATCACACAGGGCTTGAGGGTGGCGCGAGGGCAGGTGAACCAGGCATTGGCCGGCTCGCCGCTAGGGCCGGTGCGGGTGTCGGCCATGTCGCTTTCGGGCAGCGACATCGAGTTCAGCTTGCCGGCGGTCGGTTGCGACCAGTACAGGGCAAAGCGCCCCTTGTCGTTGCTGCCCAGTTCATCCTGGCCGATGAACAGCTCGTCCTTGCCGTCCAGGGCATTGGCTTCGAACACCAGCGACAGGCCGAGCAACTGTGGGTTGGCCTGCAGCGCCGACTTGACCTGCCGGGTCAGGTCTTCACGCAGGTCGAAGGCATCCAGGAAGCGCTTCTCGGCCTGTTCGCGCAGGAACAGCACCTGACGCGAGAACCCGTGACCATATTGATAGGCGTCCATGAACTGCTGACGAATCCCCAACGCCTGGACTTCACCCTGGGCCTCGATGCGTGCCTGGGCGGCTTCGGTGAGCATGGTCATGCTCGACGCCTTGACCAGTTGCGAGCTGTGCTCCATGCGGTACAGCGAAAGACCCACCAGCAGGGTCACGATGCCGGCCAGGCACAGCCCGGCGAGCAGCGTGATTTTCCATTGAATGGAAAGTTGTCTGAGCGACATGGACGCATCCTTATTCGATAAATATCTGCGACTTTGCACTGTAACGGCATCAAAGCCGCTTTCTTGAGCGACCGGCGTGAGGCGACCGATGACGAAAAAGCTTGCCGCTCAACACTTGCAGCTTGCCGCTGCTTGCTTCACAGTGCGCGCCCTCTAATAAAACCTCCTTCAATCCGACGTCGGCGCCTGCAGCCGGCTGGCCGGACTCATTCCGTTTGCGCAGGTTTTACCTGCGACTGTGCTCTGAGGTAACGATGATTAATGCTGTAATTGCCGCGGTTGGCATCATGCTGGTACTCAGCCTGTCCCGCGTGCATGTGGTGATCGCGCTGATCGTGGGGGCGCTGGTGGGTGGTCTGACCGGCGGCCTGGGGATGGAGGGGACGCTCAAGGCATTCAACGGCGGTCTGGGTGGCGGTGCCACCGTGGCATTGTCCTACGCCTTGCTCGGCGCCTTCGCGGTGGCGATTGCCAAGTCGGGACTGGCCCACGCCCTGGCCGACAAGGCCCTGGCCCTGGTCGACCGTCAGGACGCCAACGGCGGCGGTCAGGTCAAGTGGCTGTTGATCGGCCTGCTCTGGGTGGTGGCCATCGCCTCGCAGAACATCCTGCCGATCCATATCGCCTTCATCCCGTTGCTGGTACCGCCGTTGCTGTACGTGCTGACCAAGCTGCAACTGGATCGCCGGTTGATTGCCTGTGTCATGACCTTTGGCCTGATCACGCCGTACATGTTTCTGCCGGTGGGGTTCGGCAACATCTTCCTGAACGAGATTCTGCTGGCCAACGTGGCCAAGAGCGGTGTCGACATCAGTGGCATCAACGTCACCCATGCCATGGGCATTCCGGCCCTGGGCATGGTCTTCGGCTTGTTGATGGCGTTTGTCAGCTACCGTAAGAAACGCGTGTATGACCTGGAGAAAATCGAGCGGGTCGAACAGGTCACGGTGCAATACAACCCGTTGACCCTGATGGTTGCCGGGCTCGCCATCGCCGCGGCGTTCATCATTCAGCTGCTGCTGGATTCGATGATTATCGGCGCGCTGGCCGGGTTTCTGATCTTCTCGGTGTCGGGCGTGGTGCGCTGGCGCGAGACGGACGACCTGTTTACCGAAGGCATGAAAATGATGGCGATGATCGGCTTCATCATGATCGCCGCCTCGGGGTTTGCCGAGGTCATGAAGGCCACGGGTGAAGTGCAGACTCTGGTACAAACCTCGGCCGCGTGGATCGGCCACAGCAAAGGGGTTGGCGCGCTGTTGATGCTGCTGGTCGGCCTGCTGGTGACCATGGGCATCGGCTCATCGTTTTCCACGGTGCCGATTCTCGCCGCGATCTTCGTGCCGCTGTGCGTGCAACTGGGTTTCAGCCCGTTGGCCATCGTCTGCATTGTCGGTACCGCGGGGGCACTGGGCGATGCGGGTTCACCGGCCTCCGATTCGACCCTTGGCCCGACCTCCGGCCTGAACATCGACGGTCAGCATCACCATATCTGGGACACCGTGGTCCCGACGTTCCTCCACTACAACCTGCCATTGCTGGCGTTTGGTTGGGTGGCGGCGATGGTCTTGTAAGCGCACAGCACAGACCTTTCTCGCCTTGATCGTTCCCGCGTGGGGACGATCAAGCGCGGTGGCGACGCTCACGAAACTGCCCCCGGCTTCACCCCTCGCGCACATCGCGCATCAACAACCCGAACTGTAGATCCACCGCATCCGGAATCGGCAGGTAGACGGTGTGCCCGTCGCCGGGCGCCACATCAATGGCTTCACCCTTGGTGTTCTGCAGTTGCTGCAGGTCGAAGTGGAAGTTGCCCTTGGGGGTCATCAGTTCCATGTGATCGCCCAGGGCGAAGCGGTTCTTCACCTTGACCTCGGCCAGACGCTCGTGGCGCTTGCCGGTCAGTTCGCCGACGAACTGCTGGCGTTCCGAGACGGAGCTGCCGCTCTGGTAGTTCTGGTATTCGTCGTGCACGTGACGGCGCAGGAAACCTTCGGTGTAACCACGCTGGGCCAGGGACTCCAGGTCAGTCATCAGGTTGCGGTCGAACGGCCGGCCGGCCACGGCATCGTCGATCGCACGGCGATACACCTGAGTGGTGCGGGCGCAGTAGAAGTGGGATTTGGTCCGACCCTCGATCTTCAGCGAATGCACGCCCATCCGGGTCAGCCGTTCAACGTGCTGTACCGCGCGCAGGTCCTTGGCGTTCATGATGTAGGTGCCGTGTTCGTCTTCGAAGGCGGGCATCAGTTCATCCGGACGGTTGGCTTCCTGCAACAGGAATACCTGGTCGGTGGGCGCGCCGATGCCCAGCACCGGCTCCGGCACAAAGCTCTGGACGATGTCCCCCGTGGCATTTTCCGTGGCCGGTTGCGCCGAGTACTTCCAGCGGCAGGCGTTGGTGCAGGTGCCCTGATTGGCGTCGCGCTTGTTCATGTACCCCGACAGCAGGCAGCGCCCGGAGTAGGCCATGCACAACGCGCCGTGCACGAACACTTCCAGCTCCATGGCCGGTACGTGCTGGCGGATCTCGGCGATCTCTTCCAGCGACAGTTCCCGGGACAGGATGATCCGGCTCAGGCCTTGCTGCTGCCAGAACTCCACGCTCGCCCAGTTCACTGTGTTGGCTTGCACGGACAGGTGGATCGGCATCTGGGGGAAGTGTCGGCGCACCAGCATGATCAGCCCGGGGTCGGACATGATCAGCGCATCCGGGGCCATGGCGATGACCGGTTCCAGGTCCTTGAGGAAGGTTTTCAGCTTGGCGTTGTGCGGGGCAATGTTCACCACCACGTAAAATCGCTTGCCCTGGGCCTGGGCCTCGCGAATGCCGAGGGCCAGGTTGGCGTGATCGAACTCGTTGTTACGCACCCGCAAGCTGTAGCGCGGCTGCCCGGCATAGACCGCGTCGGCGCCGTAGGCGAAGGCATAGCGCATGTTTTTCAGGGTGCCGGCAGGGGCGAGCAGTTCAGGGGTGGCGAGGGTCATGGCGGCATCGATCGCAAAAGCTCGCGAGGGTAAAGCAGATGCGTCAGGTGATTATTGATCTGGATCTATGCCGGGCGAACAAAACAGGGCATTTGGGCGTGCCGCGGCAGACTAACCTTTAAGGCGTAGCGGTCGTCTGCATCTACCTGACCTGGACCGGACATGAACCATTCCTCTGTGCAGAATAAATCGTTGCTGGTGCTATTGGTGCTGGTGACCCTCGCGTTCATCTGGATTCTGCTGCCGTTCTACGGCGCGGTGTTCTGGGCGGTGATACTGGGCATCGTCTTTACGCCCCTGCAGCGCCGGTTGCAACTGAAGTTTGGCTGGCAACGCAACCTGACTGCCCTGTGTACCCTGAGCATCTGCCTGGCGATTGCCATTTTACCGGTGATTATCATCAGCGCGTTGCTGGTCCAGGAGGGTACAGTGCTCTACAAGAGCCTCGAGAGTGGCGAGCTGGACATTGCCGGCTACCTGGCACAGTTCAAGCACGGCCTGCCATTGTATGTTCAGCAGTGGCTGGACCGCGTGGGCATGGGCGAGTTGAGCGGCCTACGTGAGAAAATCGTCAAGAGTGCGATGCAGGGCAGCCAGTTTTTCGCCAGTCAGGCATTCAGTTTCGGTCAGGGCACCTTCGAATTTGTGGTGAGTTTTTTCATCATGCTGTACCTGCTGTTCTTCTTTTTGCGCGATGGCGCCGAACTGGCGCGCAAGATCCGGGCGGCGGTGCCGTTGGCTGAGGATCAAAAGCGCCGTCTGCAGCTCAAGTTCAACCGCGTGGTACGGGCCACGGTCAAGGGCAACCTGCTGGTGGCTGTCACGCAGGGGGCGTTGGGCGGTTTGATTTTCTGGTTTCTGGACATTCCCAGTGCGTTGCTCTGGGCGGTGTTGATGGCGTTTTTGTCGCTGTTGCCCGCAGTGGGGGCCGGGCTTGTCTGGGTGCCGGTGGCGGCCTGGTTCCTGCTCAGCGGCGCGGTCTGGCAGGGCGTGGTGCTGGGCCTGTATGGGGTGTTCGTGATCGGGTTGGTGGACAACGTCCTGCGCCCCATACTGGTGGGTAAGGACACGAAGATGCCGGACTATCTGATCCTGATCTCGACCCTGGGTGGTCTGGCAGTTTTCGGCCTCAATGGTTTTGTCATCGGGCCGTTGATTGCCGCGCTGTTCATCTCAAGCTGGGCGTTGTACGTGGAAACCAAGCCCCGGGTGCAGTTGCCTTAGGCGTTCAGCGCGTAAGTGTCCATGCGTTGCGACAGGGCCTGGGCGGCGGGCAACGACGTGATCGGGCCGCTGATCGGCTCGCCGTCGCGCACCAGGTACCAGCAGGCGAGCAACCCCAGCTCCCTGAGCGAGGGGGGAACGGCACTCCCTACAACGGACATGATCTGGACCCTGGACATAAGCACCTCCATCAATCGATGGCGCTACCTTACGGGCCTGCGGGTCCGACGGAAAATCAACGCGCTCGATAATGGACATCGACGCCCTTGACGTGGGCATCTCGTCAGTCGACGACCTGATCGAGCATGTGCATCACTTCATGGTCGTTGAGCAGGCCTTTGCGCACCAGGTTTTCGGCCAGCAGCGAAAGAAACTTGGCACTGCGGTGACCCTCAAGGTGCTTGAGTTCGGTCAGCGCGCTATAGACCTTGCTGGAGGTGCAGAGGCCAACAATGCGGTGCGGGTTTTGCGTGGGCATGGGCGTCGTCCTTGTTTTTATGAACCGTTTGTGCCGGACAGATCAGAGCTTGCGGTGCACTCATGACATAAATATGACAGTTGTGCGCGCGCCAAGGCTTGGGTTGGATCAATCATGTCAAATTTACACGCAGTCACTGTCCCGGCAGCGACCTTGGCGAGATTTATTCAGACATAGGGCACACCACGGCAGGCCGCCGGTGCGAGTCAGGGGGCCGTTTACGGTAAAGCGCGGGCGCTTACCAGCGTCGACCGTAGTACCCGCGGTGTGGGCCGTAGTAACCACGCGGCGGGCCGTAATACACAGGTGCCGGGCGGTAGTAGACGGGTTGTTGCATGTAGATAGGTTGAGGCTGGTAGTAGACCGGTGGCGGGCTGTAATAGACCGGTTGCTGGATGTACACCGGGCGCTGCGAGTTGGCGATGACCGAGCCTGCTACCACGGCGCCAACCACGGCACCGACGGCGATCGGGGCACCCCAGCCGTAGCCACCACCCCCACCATGAGCCTGCACCTGTCCAGCGACAACGAAAGCACCGATCAACAAGGCAACTGCGGGTAGTTTACGGATCATGATCAATCCTCGGCATTTCGCCCCGGCGCTTGTGTCTGCGATAGACCCAAGGAGTGTCGCGGGGATATCTCTAAGACAGCATTCTTTGCCGAATCTGCGAGGCGTCCGAGTAAATTTTGTGTAAGGTCTGTACCACCGTATTTACCCCGCAACGCCAGCAGGAACGGGCACCTTGTCATGATTGATCAAACCCTGCGGGCTGGCTATTCCCGTCTATCAGAACGTGCGAACGCAAGGAGAACCCTATGCAGATGAACCCGAACAAAGACACCCAATTGTGCATGTCCTTGTCTGGGCGCCCCGGGAATTTCGGCCTGCGATTCCATAACCACCTGTATGAGCAGTTGGGCCTGAATTTTTACTACAAGGCCTTCAGCAGCCAGGATTTACCGGGCGCCGTGGGCGGGATTCGTGCCCTCGGTATTCGCGGTTGCGGCGTCTCGATGCCGTTCAAGGAGGCCTGCATTGCCCTGGTCGATGAACTGGATGCCTCGGCGGCGGCCATTGCGTCGATCAACACCATCGTCAATACCCACGGCCACCTCAAGGCCTACAACACCGACTACATGGCCATCGAGCAACTGCTCAAGACCCATGCCGTGCCGAAGGAAACGTCGTTCGCCCTGCGTGGCAGCGGTGGGATGGCCAAGGCGGTCGCCAGCGCCTTGCGTGATGGCGGCTATCGCAACGGCCTGATCGTGGCCCGCAACGAAAGCGCGGGGCGCGCCCTGGCGGACTCCCTTGGTTATCGCTGGCAAGCAGAACCGGGCGATGAGCGCCCGCAGATGCTGGTCAATGTCACGCCAATCGGCATGGCCGGGGGCCGCGAAGCCGATCAGTTGGCGTTTGAGAACGCTGCCATCGATACTGCAGAGATCGTCTTTGATGTAGTGGCGATTCCCTCGGAAACGCCGCTGATCGTGCGCGCTCGTGAGGCTGGTAAACACGTGATCACCGGACTGGAGGTGATCGCCCTCCAGGCCCTTGAGCAGTTTGTGCTGTACACCGGCGTGCGCCCCAGCGACGAGCAGTTCCGCAAGGCGGTCGCGTTCGCTCGCAGTTGATCGTCCGTGGTGGCCGGGCAGGAAAGGGAGTCTCGGGATGGGCTGCAAAACCGTGCCTATACTTGGCCCTTCACGCATGCAAAGACGTGCTGACCGATAACCCCGTGATCGAGGTTCCCCATGCCCCCTGCCATTATCAATCTGGACCAGGCTGAACTTCAGCCGCTGCCCGACGGCTTTGCCCCGACCGGCGCTGCGGCCCTGCGCTATGCCCCACGCATTGCCCGCCTGGGTCAGCAACTGCATTCACAGAAACTTGGCTACAGCCTGATTGCACTGCCACCGGGCATGCGCGGGTTTCCATTCCATAGCCATCGGGTCAATGAGGAGATGTTTTACGTGGTAGCTGGGGAGGGCGAGGTGCGTCTCGGGGATCAGGCGTTCGCCATCCGTGCCGGCGACGTGATTGCCTGCCCGGCAGGTGGCCCGGAAACGGCGCACCAGATCATCAACACCAGTTCGGGCGAGTTGAGATACCTGGCGGTCAGTACTCAACAATCACCGGAAATTTGCCAATACCCGGATACCGGGAAATACACGGTCATGGATGATTTCAGGGTCGATACCGAAGGCAATGCCACAGGGTTTGTCGCCGTCGCCAACGAGGCCGACGGCGTGGATTACTGGGAGGGCGAATAACTCAGGTCGGGCCTGCAAGCAGCTTGTGGCTTGCACCTACTCTGTGAAGAAGTGGCTTGCCCTGATGCCGTTCACTCTTGACTGAACGGTATCAGGGTGTGCCCGCGATGCATCGCGCCGGGGCGTCATCGTTCATCGCTGGCAACCAGCGGTGTGTTATTCGAGGCGTGCCAGGCGCTCTTCAAGCGCGGCGATTCTGGCCTCCAGCTCTTCAATGCGCTCCACCGACACACCGCTACCGCCACGCTCCACCGGGTTCTGGCGCGCGGCGAGGATGGTCTCGATGTCCTCAGGGTCGCCCAAGGTGTGCATGTAGCGGTCTTCACGCTGGCCCGACTGACGTGGCAGCAGCATGGCAAGGCCGCGGGCAATCAGGCGTTCCAGTTGATGGACCACCTGCTCGGCGTCTTCGAAGTCATGCATGCGGCCACTACGGGTCAGCAGTTCATTGACCGTCTGCGGGCCACGCAGGAGCAGCAGGCCGCTCAGGATCACTTGGGCGGGCACCAGTTCCAGCGCCTTGTCGAGCCGATGTTCCCAGCGGTCGGCACGGCTGCCCATGACCAGCCGGGTGAAACCACGCCCTTCCAGGGCACGCAGGCTTTGCCCGACCTGGCCCTGGCTCAGGTTCATCACCGGTTCACGGCTGGTTTTCTGATTGCAGGCGATGACCAGTGCATTGAGGGTCAGCGGATAGGTTTCCGGGCTGGTGGCCTGTTTCTCGATCAAGGAGCCGAGAATGCGCAGCTCGGTGCTGCTCAGGCGCAGTGCTTCGGTGGACGTCTCTTGTTCAGTGCTCATCGCGCTTTCCCTATGCAGTCGAAGCCGCCTAGCCTAATCCTTGCACGATAAAAGACAAGCCGCGCCGCGCCTCAAGCATGGCTATAATCGCGCCACGTTCCACTCCCTTCACAGCACCCTCCACCCAGCGAGACTGCCATGACTATTTCTCTGTACGCTGCATCCGTTCCGGTCTTCAAGCAAATGCTCAACGCGTTGAGCGATGTGCTGAACAAGGCTGAAGCCCACGCAGCTGCCAAAAACATCGACCCCAATGCCCTGTTGCAGGCCCGACTGTTCCCGGACATGTTCCCGCTGGTGCGTCAGGTACAGATCGCCGTTGATTTCGCCAAGGGCGTTTCTGCCCGTCTAGCGCAAGTCGAGTTGCCGACGTACGACGACAGCGAAGTGACCTTCGCCGAACTGCAAGCGCTGATCGCCAAAGTGCTGTCCTTCATCGACGGTATTGCCCCCGCGCAAATCGACGGCAAGGAAGGCATCGAGATCGTGACCCGTCCCGGCACGCCGAAAGAAAAGCGTTTCACGGGCCAGTCCTACCTGCTGACCTACGGCCTGCCGCAGTTCTTCTTCCACATCACCACCACCTACGCCATCCTGCGTCACAACGGTGTGGAAGTCGGCAAACGCGACTACATGGGCGCGTTCTAAACCCGCAGGCAAAAAGAAGCCCGCCAAGGTGTGAACCTTGGCGGGCTTTTTAACGGGTGTGATTGTTACGCGGTTTGTTCGACTTTCTCTTCCTGGGCCAGGCAGGCCGCAGCGGTGAAGAGCACGTCGGTGGAGGAGTTCAGCGCGGTTTCCGCCGAGTCCTGCAGCACGCCGATGATGAAGCCCACGGCGACCACTTGCATGGCGATCTCGCTAGGAATGCCGAACAGGCTGCACGCCAGCGGAATCAGCAATAACGAGCCACCGGCTACGCCCGAGGCGCCACAGGCACAAATCGCCGCGACCACGCTCAGCAGCACGGCGGTCGGCAGGTCCACGGCAATACCCAAGGTGTGAACCGCAGCCAGGGTCAGCACGGTGATGGTGATGGCCGCGCCGGCCATGTTGATGGTCGCGCCCAGGGGAATCGAGACCGAGTAGGTGTCTTCATGCAGGCCCAGGCGCTTGCTCAACTCCAGGTTGACCGGAATGTTCGCCGCCGAGCTGCGGGTGAAGAACGCGGTGATGCCGCTTTCGCGCAGGCAGGTCAGTACCAGCGGGTAAGGGTTGCGGCGCAGTTTCCAGAACACGATGACCGGGTTCATCACCAGGGCCACGAACAGCATGCAGCCCAGCAGCACGGCCAGCAGGTGCATGTAGCCCAGCAGCGCGTCGAAGCCCGAGGTGGCCAGGGTCGAAGCCACCAGGCCGAAAATGCCCAGCGGTGCAAAGCGAATCACCACGTGCACGATCAGGGTCACGCCGTTGGACAGGTCACCGAGCACTTCACGGGTGGTTGCGCCGGCATGGCGGATGGCCACGCCCATGCCGATCGCCCACGCCAGGATACCGATGAAGTTCGCATTCATCAGGGCGCTGACCGGGTTGTCGACCACGCTCAGCAACAGGCTTTGCAGGACTTCGCCAATGCCGCCGGGCGCGCTGATGGCCACGTCGTGGGTGGAGAGCACAAGGCTGGAAGGGAACAGGGTGCTGGCGACCACCGCAACGGCGGCGGCACTGAAGGTGCCGAGCAGGTACAGGAACAGAATCGGTCGGATATGGGTTTCCTGGCCGTGCTTGTGGTTGGCGATCGAGGCCATGACCAGTACGAACACCAGAATCGGCGCGACGGCTTTGAGTGCGCTGACAAACACTTTGCCGATGAATGCGGTGGACTTCGCCACTTCAGGCGCGAGCAGCGCCAGGACGATACCGGCAATCAGGCCAATCACGATCTGGGTGACCAGGCTGGTGCGTTTGAGTCGTTGCAGGAGAGAAAGCGGTGCTGCAGTCATAGCGGTATCTCTGATTTTTTTAAGGTGCTGTGAATCCAGGGAGGCTGTCCGTCGAGATCGAGAAGGCGGGCAAAACGGATAAGCGCGCGAATTCAGCCTTGGCTGAGGAGCATCCAGTCTTTCGCGGGGGGCGGACTTTATCACAGCGTGGGCGTTATCCTTCAGTCCTGTGACGATCTGCCACCTGGGGTTCACCCTCCGGGATCCGGTTCCCGCCAGCATGATCAGGCGCACTCTGATAAGATTCGCCATCCTCTATTTTCATCTCTCCTCAGTGAGCCTTCGGGCAGTCGCTGGCGTTGTCGTTTTCTGGAGTTACCCATGTTGTTTCCCATCCTGCTGTTGTCAGCCGCCGGTTTCACGGTGCTGACCACGGAATTCATCATTGTCGGCCTGTTGCCCTCGATTGCTCGCGACCTTGATGTCAGCGTTTCCCAGGCGGGGCTGCTGGTGACCTTGTTCGCGTTTACCGTGGCTGCGTTCGGGCCATTCCTGACGGCGTACTTCGCGCGCTTTGAACGCCGCCGGCTGTTTATCAGCGTGTTGATCCTGTTCGGGCTGGCCAACACCCTGGCGGCCCTGGCGCCCAACATTGGCGTGATGGCAGTGGCCCGGTTGATACCGGCGCTGGGGCTGCCGGTGTTCTGGGCGCTGGCCAGTGAAACGGCGGTGGACATCGTCGGGCCGGACTATGCCGGGCGAGCGATTGCCAAGATCGGCTTCGGGATCGTCTGTGCCACAGTCTTCGGGATTCCCGTCGGCACGCTGATATCCGATGCATTCGGTTGGCGCAGTGCCTTTGGCATTCTGGCGCTGATTGCCTTTGCCAAGGCCTTACTGCTGTTTATCTACTTGCCGAAAACCGATCTGCACAACCAGCAGGTGAGTTTCGCTTCGCAGTTCAGGATTCTGCGCAGTCCGTTGATGCAAGGGCATGTGCTGTTGTCGATTCTGGTGTTCAGCGGCATGTTCACCGCCTACACCTACCTGGCCGATATCCTGGAGCGACTGGCCGGTTTCAATGGCACGGTGGTGGGGTGGTGCCTGATGGGGTTTGGTGCGGTCGGCCTGATCGGAAACTCGCTGGGCGGGCGCATGGTCGACCGCCATCCGTTGATTGCGTCGATGGTGTTCTGCGGGTTCATGATCGGCGGCATGCTCGCCCTGGTGCCGAGTATCCATTCGACCTTGGGGTTGGCGGCGGCGATGGGCATCTGGGGCGTGACCCAGGCGGCATTGTTTCTGGTCTGCCATGTGCGCCTGATGAAGGCAGCACCGCAAGCGCCGGCGTTTGCCGCCTCACTGAACATTGCCGGGGGGAACCTGGGAATTGGCCTGGGAGCGCTGGTGGGCGGACGGGTGATCGACACCCTGGGCCTGGCCAGCCTGGGCGTTGCCGCGGCCGGTTTTATCCTGGTGTCGATCCTGTTGGCGCTGCTGTTGATGAAGCTCAAGGCGCCGGTCGTCTGCGCCTCTACAGTGCGGTAAACAGTGCCCGGCGGGCACCTTCGGTAATGGCGACAATGCCCGGGTGCTTGACCTTGCGCTCCACCGAGATGGCGTAGAACGACTCGCTGACCGCATCGGTCTGGCCAATCAACTCGACGCCGTACTGGCGTCTTACCTCATCGGCAATCACGCTGGGGCCGATGAAGATTCCACTGCCGGATTGGCCAAACGCCTGCATCAAGGCGCTGTCATCGAACTCGCCGACGATCCGCGGCTGGATCCGCTGTTCGGCAAACCAGCGTTGAAGACGGCTGCGCACCACGGTTTCCTGGCCGGGAATCAGCAGGGGGGCGCCATGCAGGCAGCGCGGGAAGTCGCTGCCGTAGCGTTCGGCCAACTCCCGAGTGGCGAAGAAGCTGATCCCGCACTCACCGAGTTTCTGGCTGTAGCCCTTGATGTCCAGGTGCGAGGGCATCGGGCTATCGGAAATCACCAGGTCCAGCCGTTGAATCGCCAGGTCGGCCAGCAGGCGTTCCAGCTTGTCCTCGCGACAGGTAATGCGCAGCGGTTCGTGCAGCTCCATGGTCGGTGCAATCAGGCGATAGACGATGGATTTGGGCACCACGTCCGCGACCCCGACCCGAAACAGGATCTGTTGCTCGTTGGGCTGGGCTCGCAGCAGGGCTTCCAGTTCGCCTCCCAGCTGAAACATTTGCTCGGCGTAGGTCAGGGTCTGGCGACCGGCCTCGGTCAGTTCCAGTTGCCGCCCAACCCGTTGGAACAGTTCGATCCCGTAGGTCTGCTCCAGCAGGCTGATCTGCCCGCTGATGGTCTGGGGCGTCAGGTTCAGTTGCTCGCAGGCACGCACAATGCTGCCGGTTTTGGCCACGACCCAGAAGTAATGCAGTTGCCGATAATTGAGCATGGGCACTCGCCGATTCGTAAAAACCGAAGTATAGCTGCTAAAAATACGAATTTTCCTGAAGTATTCCCTTCCTTAGAATGCCTCGCTATCGACGGGCCACTACTTCGGCCGAGTCTGTTCTAACGAGGAAAGCATGATGAAACTCAAATCCCTGACTGCGGTTTCGTTGCTGGCTGTTTCTGCGCTGTTGCTCACTGGCTGTGACCAGGCGGAAAAAAGTGCCCAGCAATTGATGGGCAAGGCCGCCGAATCGGCCAAGCAGGCGATCGACGACACCCACAAAGCGGCGGAGCAGGCCCTGAGCGACGCCACCGGGAACATCATCAATAAAAAGGACCCTTCCGCCGACGACGACAAGCAAGACAGTTCGTCGCAGGAAATCTAATCCGTCTAACACCGAGTCAGGACTGACCCATGGAATACCTTTTACAACTCGCTGCAAGCCCCACTGCCTGGGTCGCCCTGGCCACCTTGATCGTCATGGAGATCGTGCTCGGCATCGATAACCTGATTTTTATCTCGATCCTGACCAACAAGCTGCCGGAACAGCACCGGGCCAAGGCGCGCCGGATCGGTATCAGCATGGCGCTGGTCCTGCGTCTGGGCCTGTTGAGCACCATTGCTTTCATCGTGCAACTGACGGAGCCGGTGATCGAGGTGTTCGGTCACGCGTTCTCGTGGAAAGACATGATCCTGATTGCCGGTGGCCTGTTCCTGTTGTGGAAGGCGACCACGGAAATCCACCACAGCATGGATCCGTCGCCGGATGACCCGACGTCGAAAACGTCGACGGTGACCTTGGGTTTTGCGGCGGCCATCGGTCAGATCCTGATGCTCGACCTGGTGTTCTCCATTGACAGCATCATTACCGCGGTCGGTATGACTGAGCATTTGCCGATCATGATCATCGCGGTCCTGGTGTCGGTGCTGGTGATGTTGTTGGCGGCCGAGCCTCTGGCCAAATTCATTAACGACAACCCGACGGTGGTGATGCTGGCGCTGGGCTTCCTGATCATGATCGGCATGACCCTGATCGCCGAAGGCTTCGGCGCTCACGTACCGAAAGGCTACGTCTATGCGGCCATGGCGTTCTCGGCGGCGATCGAAACGCTGAACATGTTGTCGCGCCGAGCCAGGCAGAAGCAGCTCGCTGAACAGGCTTAAGCCTTAACGGCAGTACCCGACGGTCGTCTGCGCTCGAAAGCGTGCAGACGGCCGTTTTGCTTGATGGGGATACCGATGGCGTCGCTCAATGAGCAGACGCGTGACGCCGTGCAGGTTTCTCGTGTTTAGCGGGGGCTTGCGGTGCTCTGTAGGCATGATGGTGTCTGCGGGTGATGCGCAACACACCCCAAAGCATGGCGGCTGCAACAGCCAGCCAGCCACCTATCAGCATCAGGATTATTGCCATCAGGCTCATCGGTGCCTCCTCTTTGCCCAGCTTCGGGCACTTACGCTTTGCAGGTGTCAGTCTAGCCGCAGATGTGTTGCAGGCTATTGACCAATAGTCGTGAGCCTCCAACCTGTTCGTTCTATCGGCTGCAGGTGACTGCCGTTTACCGCTATAGCGCTGCTATGATCAGTGCTCAAGCCGGAAGATTGCTGACCGGCACCTGAACAAGTGAGTGATTGATGTTGCCGGTACTTCCTCGATTTCGCTTCGCCTTGCTGGCTGCGGCCTGCGTCTTGAGCCTGGCCGGTTGTGCCGGGAGCGTGCAACCTGAAATCAAGCGCCTGCCCGAGCGTGTCGAGCTCAACGGCAGGTTCTACCGCGGCGAGGCTTACCAGGGTGGGCCGCAAACCCTGGCCAGCCTGCTGTTTCAGCAGGGTGTCGTGATCACGCCGGGGTTGCTCGACAAACCGTTGCATTTGCCGGGTGCCGAAGCGCAGCTGCAGCAGAACATGTCGAAGCTGGCGCGTGAATACGGCATGGTCGTGTACCCGCTGGACAGCAACTTGCCGGCGCTGTTGACCCAGGTCGCGGCGGGTTATCCGGTGTTGTTGCGCTATACCGAGGGTTCGGCCTTCTGGAAAGAGCCCAGGTACGCCATTCTTGCCGGGTACAACCGCCAGAAGCAGACCGTGCTGCTGCGCTCGGGCATGAACCGTCGCCTGTTGCTGGACTTCAACGCCTTTGAGTCGGCCTTCAAGGAGGCGGGCGGCTGGGCTGTACTGATTCAGGCGCCGACTCAGGTGCCCGCCAGTGTCGACCGGCAGCGTTGGCTGAGCGCGGCCAATGACCTGGCCCAGGCGGGGCAGGAACAGGCCGCTGCCCGGGCGACCAGGGCGTTGAACACCCAGCCATGAAAAACGGCGCCCTGAGGCGCCGTTTTCGATGAAGGTCCTGACGGGTGTCGGGGCCTTGATGAGTGCGTTACTCGGCGGTCTGGGCCACGCCGGTCTGGCGGCTTTTCAGGTTCTTGTCCGCTTTGTAGCGCAGGGCCGCTGCCGGCACCGGGCTGCTCTTGCCGGTTTCAACCCACTGGCGGATGCGGGTGGCGTCGGCGAAGTGGGTGTATTTGCCGAAGGCGTCGAGAATCACCAGCGACACCGGGCGATCCCCCATGCGGGTAACCAGTACCAGGCAGTGCCCCGCCTTGTTGGTGAAGCCGGTCTTGGTCAGCTGGATATCCCAATTGTCCTTGCGGACCAGGTGATCGGTATTGCGAAAGCCCAAGGTATAGCTGGGCTTGCGGAACGCCACGGTTTTTTCCTTGGTGCTGCTCAACTCGCTCAACATCGGGTACTTGCGTGCCGCTTGCAGCAATTTGCTTAGGTCGCGTGCCGTGGACACGTTACTGGTGGACAGGCCGGTCGGCTCGACGTAGTGGGTGCTGGTCATGCCCAGCGCCTTGGCCTTGGCGTTCATGGCGGCAATAAAGGCGGCATAGCCACCCGGGTAGTGGTGGGCCAGGCTCGCGGCCGCGCGGTTTTCCGAGGACATCAGGGTGATCAGCAGCATTTCCTTGCGCGACAGCTCGCTATTGAGCTTGACCCTCGAGAACACGCCTTTCATTTCCGGGGTGTTGCTGATCGTCACGGAAATGTACTCATCCATATTCTGCTTGGCTTCCAGCACCACCAGGCCGGTCATCAGCTTGGTCACCGAGGCGATGGGCACCACGACATCGGGGTTGCTCGCATAGACGATTTTGTTGGTCTGCAAGTCGATCAGCATGGCGCTGCCCGAGGCGATATGCAGTTTCGAAGGGTCGCGAGGTGCCGCAGTGGTTTCACCAGCATCGACGTTCGACGTGATGGCAGTGCCTGAAAATGCAAACAAGAGACTCAGGATAGAAAGACGGATTTTCACGCGAGTAGGCTCGATAAATGTGGGTATGCCGTTGTGCAACGGGCTTTTTCCAGAAATACGTTACATTTTATGAGCGTAGTTGAGGAACTGTCGAATGTTCTTCGGGGGGCAGATGAAAGTCCTTGTTTTCGACTAAAAAACAGGGGTTTTCGACGAACAGCCTTAAGGCCGTCCATAAACGAGAAACCCCGCCGGATGGCGGGGTTTCTTGTACGGCATCAGTGGAACGCCACACTCAGCCGTGCAGGGTTTCCGCCGCGTAGAGCGTGTTTTCCAGCAGGCAGGCACGGGTCATCGGGCCAACGCCGCCAGGTACCGGGGTAATCCAGCCAGCGCGGGGCAGGGCGGTGTCGTAGATCACGTCGCCGACCAGCTTGCCATCTTCCTGGCGGTTGATGCCGACGTCGATGACGATGGCGCCTTCCTTGATCCACTCGCCCTTGACCAGGCCCGGCTTGCCGGCGGCCACGACCACCAGATCGGCGCGGCCGACGTGGCCGGCCAGGTCCTTGGTGAAGCGGTGGGTGACGGTGACGGTGCAGCCGGCCAGCAACAGTTCCATCGCCATCGGGCGACCGACAATGTTGGAGGCGCCGACCACCACTGCGTTCATGCCGTACAGGTCGGCACCGGTGCTTTCCAGCAAGGTCATGATGCCTTTAGGCGTGCATGGGCGCAGCAGGGGGATGCGTTGTGCCAGGCGGCCGACGTTATAAGGATGGAAACCATCGACGTCTTTGTCCGGGCGAATGCGCTCCAGCAGTTTGGAGGCATCCAGGTGTTCAGGTAGAGGCAGCTGCAGCAGCACGCCGTCGATGTTCGGGTCGTCATTAAGACGGTCGATCAGGTCGGTCAGGGCTTGCTGGGTGGTGTCAGCGGGCAGGTCATAGGCTTGGGAGAGGAAGCCGACCTCTTCACAGTCTTTACGCTTGTGCGAGACATAAACCTGAGAGGCGGGATCGCTGCCGACCAGGATCACCGCGAGGCCGGGCGTGCGCAGGCCTTGCTCGCGACGCTCGGCGACACGTTTGGCGATCTGCTGGCGCAGGCTGGCGGCGATCGATTTGCCGTCGATTAGTTGTGCTGTCATTGCGCGTGATTAACCATCGAGAGGGGGAAGAAAAGAGAGCGCATTCTCGCATGTCAGGGCGTGAGGGCAAAGGCGCTTGGTCTGCAAATTCCCCTAACCCCTTAAATAAAATGAATTTTTTTTAAAAAAGAGTTGACGACCTTCGGACTCACCTATAACATTCGTCGCACTTGTCGGGCACAGCCTAGCACTGGTTAAGAAGGTTGATCAGAATTGATGTTTGATTCGGTGAGACTGAAAGCACTTAGTTTGTAATCGTCCAAGAATACAGATTAACAAGGCGCCCGTAGCTCAGCTGGATAGAGCATCCGCCTTCTAAGCGGATGGTCGCAGGTTCGAGTCCTGCCGGGTGCGCCAATTAGGCAGCTTTGGCACAAGTAACGCAACATGGCAATATGGTGGGCGTAGCTCAGTTGGTAGAGCACGGGATTGTGACTCCCGTTGTCGAGGGTTCGATCCCCTTCGTCCACCCCATATTTAGAAAGGCGCCAGATTAATAGTCTGGCGCCTTTGCTTTAAAAGCTTGATACGCGGATGTGGTGGAATTGGTAGACACACTGGATTTAGGTTCCAGCGCCGCAAGGTGTGAGAGTTCGAGTCTCTCCGTCCGCACCAAACAAGTATTCGCAGTGATTCACCATAGTCCGCGAAACCCAACAGAAAGCCGCCTAGTGCGGCTTTTTTGTTGCCTGGACGTTCCTTGGTCGTTCGCCACGATCCGCAAAACTTTAGTGCATTCATCGGTGCCTCTTATTGTGTGACCTTGTGGTGAGGTACTAATGCCCCTCACTGACACTGCCGTCAGGCAAGCAAAACCCAAAGAAAAACACTACAGCCTCAGCGACACGGGCGGTCTGTCCCTGTTCGTAGCCAGCAAAGGCTCGAAAGCGTGGCACTTCCGTTTTTCATGGTGCGGATAGCAACCACGCATATCCCTGAGCACCTACCCAGATGTTTCCCTCAAAGATGCGCTAGAGCTCCGTGACGGAGTTCGTGAGCTGGTTGCCAAAGGCATTGAGCGCTCGGAGCGACGTCAGTTCCAGCAGACTACCGGCGCCGACGTGACCAACACCTTCGCCGCAGTGGCTGAACGCTGGTACATCTTCAAGCGTCCACGCCTGACTGAGCAGCCAAGGGCAGCGCGAAGCAGTCCCGCCTGTACCTGGAAAGACCTTCTGCTTGCTCTCGGCAAAATCCCCATCTGCGAAGTGAGGCGCGCCGATCTACTGATCGTGATCCGCCGCATCGAAAAGCGTGGCGCCCTCCATGTAGCCGAGAACTGCCGGACATGGATGAAGCAGATCTTCAGCTTCGCCGTTGCCGAGGGCATCATCGACGCGAGCCCCGCAACTGACCTGGAAGCTCTTGCTGCGATTCAGCCACCGGTTAGTCATGCCCTGATTCTTCGCGGTGACTATGAGCTTAAGTTCTTCCTCGCAAAGCTTCGTGAGTTCCGCGGGCGCATGTTCACCGGCGGCGCGATTAGCCTTCTTCTATTAACAGGCGTCCGGGCGGGCGCGCTCCGCAATGCGTCCCTCGAGCCAGTTCGATCTCGAAAACGCACTCTGGACCCATTCCGGCCGAGGTCGTGAAGCGGTTGCGCAGTAGGGTGAGATTGGAGGGGGGGCAAGGTTTCGCCGTACCTGGCACCGCTTTCGCGCCAGGCCGTGGAAGAAGTGAAAAAGGTCATGGCGATGACCGGCCGCTTCAAGTTGTGTGGTCGCCGGTACCGTGCTGGATCCTACCGGCGGCGTCACGCACTATTGCGCGACCACCATGCCCAAGGTTCCCGTCGCCTCTCAGCCAGTCAAAGCAGCGGGCATTCCTGCACTGCCGCCGCAAGCCAGGCGGCTACCCGCGCCGTCCTGGTGCTTGCCGATGTGCTTAAGCGCGCTGATCAAAGAGCGGGAGACTTGGCAGCTACTGCTGACCAAGCCAGCTCCCGCGGAGTAATTTGCGAGCATTCGTATGATGTCGTCTCAAAGGCTAACTAGGCACTTTGCGCCACGCTCACGACTGGTTGAGTTGCCTTCGTCTTGCTCATGAATCTCTTCTCTATGTTTACAAATGTGAATGTAGAGAGTGCGACAATCACAGGTATTGTCGCGAAGTTTATCGACCAGAAAGTTAATTTGTCGATGGTTGAGAGATCTACAAATACGGACGCTATTTTGAAGGCGATAAACAGCACCGGTAGATGGACAAGGTATATGCTGTAGCTTATGTCACTCAGTCTGTTGAGGAACTGGTAGTGCAGGAATGAAGGGTTTGCGATGGTTATGGATATGAAGAATAGCGTTGTAAGAATGAATCGTATTGCTCCATAGCCTGGCACCTCAACTAGTCCGCATGTTAATGCGAATGCAGGTATGGCTATGAGCATTGCAGATAATTTTACTGCTTTGTTTTTTATGGAGATCTTGTGAATGCTCGCTGCTGCTATACCGGACAGGAAGTAGACCCAGCAAACAAGAGCAGAATAACCAAGGTCTATAGCTGCCAAAGCCATGGCGATAACCATGATGATGGTCTTGTATTTTGATCTGTAAAATATGGCGACTAGCGGCAGTACGGCGTAGAACCGCCATTCATGGATCAGCGTCCACGTGACAGAGCTCAGTGGAACCAGGGAAATGCCGCCGATTTTCATCGGGTTGTCTACGAAGTTGAAGGATAGCAGCCCAGATATTGTGATCAGTGATTCTTTGTCTAAGATATTAAATCCTGAGAATGAGGCAGTTATCAAGAAGACCAGCAAAGAGGTCGCGTAATAAAGTGGAGCTACGCGCTTTATTCTTGATATGAAAAACTCTGTCCAGTCTATTTTTTCTGTTTTGATTATCTTGTCAAAAAACAAAAAACCAGTGATGCAGAAAAATATCTGAACGCCGAAAGATCCAAGGTTCGGATATAGCTGGCCCCAAGAGGAGAAGATGGTGTTTGTTATGCCCATGTTGGAAAGTGCAAATGGCGCATGATTTATAAAGACGAATACTGCGGCCAGTCCACGCATGCCATTGATGAATTTGTATTCGTGGCGTACTTCTGCGTTTTCGATGTTCGTTTTGAATAGTGATGAAAATACGATAAATACGATAACTATCGCTAATGTAAATGCGGTTATCTCAAGTGAGTATTCAGTTTTCATTGCTTTGGGGCGCTCATATAGTGCTTTCCACGTATTGGTTTCCTGGCAAAGCCTCCAAGCCTGCCTGCCGGGGATGATAAACGATGCAGGGACAATGGTTGAAAATCATTCGGGGGCAGTATGCCGATTGGTGCTCGATGCCAGGCTGCGGTCGGCATATTCGGCTTGAGTGGTTCAGGGGTAGCTAACTGCCTTACTGCAGCGTCATGAGCACGGCCCGCGCCATCTTGATGAGCTCTTCATTCCGGTCGATCGTGACCAATGCACCACGTGCGTTTTCGGCGACTTCTGCCGCGCCGCTCAACCCAGAGCGTGAGCTCTATGATGGCAGCCTCGAGGGCGAGTTGGTTTTCGTTGATCTTGAATAGCAGGGAAGGGAGCAGGTCCGAGTTTGGCATCGTAAATCCGCCGTGGAGTTTTCAGCATGGCAGCGCGGGAATGAGTGGATGGGGAGAGGTGTTCGGTCTGCAGGTCGTCGGGTAAGTGGCGTCAATACAACCCAAACATTCTCGATGCCTTGGCGGTAGAGACACAGCCCGTTTCGGTTAAGTTGAGCTGATCCGGCAACAATGGGTTAGTACATGTATTGGTACATCTGAATGTTGCTTGTGTTGTAGTGTCAAGCAATTACTAGGGTCTTTTGGTTTGTTTCGAGTCTCTCGGTCGCATGGCAACATCTGTCCGGCACCTGCGTCGAGAGTTTGCACGGGCTTGAATGCACCGAGCGCTATGGCCGTGCCCATACCTTCCACTACGCAGGTCGCGGGGTAAGGGGTGGATTTTCGTTCGAGAACTGCGTGCGAATGGCCGATTTCATGCGCCGTTGCACGTGGTAGGGTGATGGTCAGCATCAACGACCACCCAAGCATCCGCCGGGTGTTTTTTGGGGGGGGAGTACGTTGAGATGCTGGATACCCGATACACCAAGACCAGCCAGCGGCAGGGAAAGGCCGATGTCAGAAGTGAGCTGCTGATCATGAGCTGGGAGTCAGCAGCGTTGGGCGGGTCGTTTTGACGTCAGTGCTTTCGAGCTAAAACGGCCAGCGGCCGTTTAGCTCGTGTCATGTCACTTGCGCACGTTCTGGAACAGCATCAGCCTTGAAGTTTCATGCATGCCACGGGTCAGCAGCGTCAGGCGTTTGAACTCTTCAGGGTGTTTCTCGGCCACGTTGTCCCGTGGAGTCGTTGAGGCCAGGTCGTGGAGGGTTGGCGAGCTGCCATCGTGCTCCATCTGCACCATATAATGTTGAGTCACGCCCGCAATCAGCGGGAACGTTCCCTCGCGTAATACCAGTGGTACCACGCGTTCACCTTCGGGGGCGGGCTGCTGAATGTCGCGCCCCATGCCGCTGTTGCGAAACTCAAGACCGACCATGCCCGCCACGGTTGGCAGCAAGTCCGCCAGGCCAACCGCTTCCTCGACCGTGCGCGTCCCAAGCAAACCCGGCGCGTGTATGATCATGGGCACTGCATTGCTTTCCAGGCCCAGTTGCTCATAAGCCGGCGCCAGGAACGGAATCTGGGCGATTCGGGTGTTATGGTCGCCAAACAGCACGAAAATGGTGTTGTCGTAGTAGCCGCCAGCCTTGGCTATTTCCATCAGGCGCCCGATGTTGAAGTCCAGCAGGCGCACAGCGTTGTACTGTTCAACACTGCGCGATCCGGCGGCCTGGACTTCTGCCAGGGTTGGGTGCTTGACCTCGAATCCATCGTTGGTCTTGGGGATCGTGAAGGGGCGATGGTTGCCGGCCGTCTGCACATAGGCAAAGAAGGGTTTGTCCTTGGGCAGTGCTTGCAGGACTTTGTCGGTTTCCTTGAACAAGTCCAGGTCCGAGATCCCCCAGACATCCACTGCCGGAGATTTCCAATCCCGTTCTTCGAGCAGGCGAACGCCGTCGATGCTTTGCCGGATCAAGGCATTCATATTGGCCCAGCCGGAGTTACCGCCAATGGTGTAGATCTTCTCGTAGTCGGCGAAGGCATTGATCAGGGTGTGCTGATTGGTGATCAGCGGATTGCGCGTTGCGGTTTCCTGGCGCGTGACGTCAGGCACCCCGCTAATACTGGCCCAGACGGTTTTTGCGGTCCCCGTCACCGGCACATAGAAGTGCTTGAAAAACCAGCTCTGGGTGGCCAGGCGATCGAGATTGGGCGTCGGATTGATCGGGTTTCCGTAGGCCCCGACGGCGCTGGTGCCCAGCGATTCAAGCATGACAAACATCACGTTCGGTGGTCGCGAGCCCGGTACTTTGTAGGGTTGTGGTGCCTGGTGGCGTACGAAGTTCATGGTGTGTGGATCGGGCTGATCAACGCCCAGGTAGTTGGCCATGACCGCATAGTGCTCGCGCACCTGCGCTTCGTCATAGCGCGACTGACCGACCTTGACCGTGTCGTAGAGGAAAATCACGGGGTTCAGACCCAGCGCAGCGATCTGGTTGTTGCCCGAGAAGAAGGCATCGCTCCAGCGCAGTGGGACGGGGTTTTCCAGGTTAATGTTTTCGACGCGGCCCAAAATACCCAATAGCACCAGCACGACCATCAATGCGCTACCCCATGTGGCGGAGAACGGGTGAATGGTTTTGCTGGGGCGGTCAAGCGTCAAGCGTTCCAGGCGCACCAGGACCAGTGTCACCACCGCGACTGTTGTCAGCCAGCCTAGCGAAATCCAGATGACCGGGTAGGATTGCCAGATCATGCCACGGGATATTTGCGCATCATCGATGAAGCGCAGCACGGTAGCGTTGATCCTTACGCCCAGGTAGGCGTAGTGGCCAAAATCGATGATGTAGACCAGCAGCAGAGCGCTGAGGGTGGTGGCCAGATATACCCGTGCGATCCGGCGCACCAGGCGGCTGCTGACAAGGTTCCAGCGGGGGAGCCACGCCAGCAATGCCAGCGGCAGCATTATCAGGATGGCCAGGCGCAGGTCGAAACGAAAGCCGATGCCCAGGGTTTCCAGGATGGCTTGTTCGTCGATCAGGGCTCTGGCGTCGAAACCGGAAAAACCGAAAAAGAACACCGTCCGCAGCAGTGCAAACAGCGCAAACATAGTTGCCGTTGCGCCAAGCCAGTAATGCAGGCGTCTCGAATGCAGCCAACCCATCCATGCTCCCCTTATTGAATAATGTCGTTGAGTTTCAAACGGATCCGTTTGATGCGCAGCCGCGTAGCATGTTTAGCCGATCGTAGGTCCAGCGTGTGGCGCGTATCAACAGTGCCGTACAGCAATACAGGCCGAGCAGTGGATCAATCAGGTAATCCCAATAATTCTGCGAAGGCTTGATTTCGATGATGAAGGCGAGTGTCGCGCAGGCCAGCATCACGACGGCCAGGTAGTTACGCAGGTAAAACAGGCCCAGAGTGAGCAGTGCGACGAACAGCAGTAATGGGCGCGGGCTGAAGCCGAGTCGATAAGGGTCCAGGTCGCTCAATCCCAGGGTTGCTGGATACAGCGCCAGGGCCGCCGCGGCGAAGAGAATCAAGACGCTGCTTTGACCTTGCAGGGCAGGCGGCAAGACATCCAGTCGGCGCAAACACCCCCAGGCCAGGAGCACCAGGGTCGTAACCGCCAGGTCATCGATATGGCTGCGCAAGTACGCGGCCAGTGACAAGCCGTCAAGCGGTATGAAGCTGGCAGCCAGCAAGGCGAGCAAGAGCGTCAGACCGCCAACCCGCTTCAAGCCGAATGAGGGTAGCAGCAGGAAGATGATCATCGCGAAGCTGATATGGGCCTGCCAGAGATTGTTCAATGGGTACGCTCCGCCAGCCACGCTTCGTTGAAGGTGACGTGTTTGATAAAGGTGTTGTTCCAGGAATAAACCAGGTGATACAGCCCGTCTGGGCTGCGAATGAAGTAAGGGTACTCGTATTCAAAGTCACACCCTTGTTTTTTACAGACGCGGCCGTTGAGGTTGTTCAGGAACTGCGCCTCCAGCGGTTGGCGCAGCGCGCCACTGGAGTCGCGAAACTCTTTGCCAATGATTTCCTTGTAGGCCTCGGGTGAAAACGCGTCGCCCTCTGGGTCGGGGGATTTGTCCAGGTCTCGCAATGAATGCCAGTCGGCCATTTCGGCGTCGGTCCTGTAAAGGCTCAGCTTGAAGCGCCCCTCTTGCAGGTCATTGAGTGCGACCAGCAACCCATGTTCGGGCGTCGCGACGGCCGCCAGCGAGGAATTCGGATTCGATGGGTCGAGTGGGTAGGGTTCACTCCAGGTTTGCCCTGCATCTTCAGTGCGGGACGCCAGCACGCGGTGGTGGGTGTCACCGGCGTAACGCAGCATGGCGATACCGCGCTGGCCATCCAATGGAACCACCGTGGGTTGCAATGAATTATTGCCATGGCTGATGCGGTACTTGTCGATCACATTTCCGTCTGCGCTCAGGTACAGGTACTCGGCAAACTTGCCCAAAAACTCGTGGTATACCGGCAAGCCGATGGAGCCGTCGGCATGAAATACCGGTGCTGAGCGGACCAGTGTGCTGATATTCAGAAAAGGTGACGTGATCAGTTGGCGTGGCGCGGACCACTGACGGCCAAAGTCATTCGAGACCATCACGTTGACCGCACTGCCGGCCCAGCCGCCCATGGACACCGACACGTAGAACAGCCAGAGGCGATTGTCCGGCGCGAGGGCAACAACCGGGTTGCCTAGTTTGCGAATGTGTTTTCGAGTGCCCTGTTCAGTCGAATCCCGGGTTACCAGTACCTGCTCGGCACCCCACTCGCCGGTTTTTGCGTCAAAACGGGCAGAGCGCACTTGCACATCGGCTGCGCCTTCGCGAGTGCCGGCGAACCAGACCGCCATCAGGCTGCCGTCAGGCAGGGCGGTTACTGCCGAAGAGTGCACGAAGTCCACCAGCCCGGAAGAGGCGAATCGGCTGGTGTAAATGGGCTTGGCGGCATCGGCCACGGCCGGCACCGGTTTCATCAAGGCAAACGTGGAATGCACCGGGGCGGGATGGGTGAACCATGCGGCGAAAAACAAGCAACAAAGGGCAAGGTAGCCACCGAAAACGGGGCTGGGGCGTTTGATGCGCATACTTAAGGCATCTCCTGGCCCGATAAAGCGCCGCAAAGTATCACGGCGGGACGCCAGTCTGATTGCATTGGGCTGTTACATTGTAAGTGAATGCTGCTGTTTCTTGACCGTTTTGCCGGAGCCGTGCGTCGGACGATACTGTCAGCGCGGGTTCAGACTGCTCAATTCCAGCCACCCTCCGACGTCGAGCGGGTAATCCATCTTCATGTGTGGTGTGGGGCATGGAGGTGCCTATGAAGCCGGGGTGGTTCATATGTCGAAAACCCTCCTTGAGATCTTCAGCGTAGCCGCATGGGCTGGGCGCAGCAGAGGGGGGCTGTTCGGTCGGCAGAATGTCGGAGCAGTAGCATCAATAAAAACCGAGCATTCTCAATACCTTGGCGGTAGAATCGCAGCCCGTTTCGGTTAAGTCGAACTGGTCCGGTGGTAACGGATCAGTACAGCTGTAAGTGTACTTGAGGGGGGCTTGCATTGTCAGGTCCAGCAACGGCGGGAGTTTTCGGGTTTATTTCGAGTCTCTCTGTCACCCTGTAAGTAGCTATTTGATAGCAGATAACGGCGCAGTACCTGAAAAGGGCTGCGCCGTTTTTGTTTCAGACGTTCGAGTTTTTTCGATATGACGGTGGGTTTTGTGCTGGTAGGGTGTACGGCTCGTCGAAAACATGTTTCACGATGATGCCCGATTTGCCCGTCGGTCTCCTGGCGAGGCCGCAACCAGGGAGAAGCCGACCGGTTCCTTCTATATATAGAAGGGGTGGTGCAGAGCCCTGGCGTGATTCGCTGTATTTGCTCTCATGGCGAGGCTCAACCGTTTGTCCTCGCCGCTAAATGGCCTGCTGCGTTTTTACCCGTTTTCAGTAGGGTGACTTCTTGAGTTTGACCCACTAGAATGCATGCCCTTGATTCTGGGGTCGGAAACGGCCGGCTAACGTCTGTGCAACGAGGAATATCCATGCAAGTTTCTGTTGAAAATACTTCTGCTCTTGAGCGCCGCATGAGCATCACCGTGCCAGCTGAGCGCATTGAGACTCAAGTCAACAAGCGTCTGCAGCAGACTGCCCAAAAGGCCAAGATTGCAGGCTTCCGTCCTGGCAAAGTGCCGATGAGCGTGATCCGTCAGCGTTATGAAGCTGATGCGCGTCAGGAAGCTGTAGGCGACGTGATCCAGGCTTCTTTCTACGAAGCCATTGTCGAGCAAAAGCTGAACCCGGCTGGCGCTCCTTCGGTAGAGCCAAAAGTCCTGGAAAAGGGCAAGGATCTGGAATTCGTAGCAACGTTCGAAGTGTTCCCTGAGTTCACCGTTGCCGGTTTCGACTCCATCGCGGTCGAGCGCCAGAGCGCTGACGTGACTGACGCCGACCTGGATAAGATGCTGGACATCCTGCGCAAGCAGAACGTCCGTTTCGAAGCCGTTGAGCGTGCTGCTCAGAACGAAGACCAACTGAACATCGATTTCGTTGGCAAGGTTGACGGTGAAGTCTTCGCCGGTGGTTCGGCCAAAGGTACCCAGCTGGTCCTGGGTTCCGGCCGCATGATCCCTGGCTTCGAAGAAGGCCTGGTGGGTGCGAAGGCGGGCGAAGAGCGCGTTCTGAACCTGACCTTCCCGGAAAACTACCAGAACCTGGACCTGGCTAACAAAGCAGCCGAGTTCACCGTGACCGTCAACTCGGTTTCCGAGCCGAAGCTGCCTGAGCTGACCGAAGAATTCTTCGCCCAGTTCGGTATCAAGGAGTCGGGCATCGACGGTTTCCGCGCCGAAGTTCGCAAGAACATGGAGCGTGAGCTGCGTCAGGCGATCAAATCCAAGGTCAAGAATCAGGTAATGGACGGTCTGCTGGCCGCCAACCCGATCGAAGTGCCAAAGGCGCTGCTGGAGAACGAAGTGAACCGTCTGCGCGTGCAGGCTGTTCAGCAGTTCGGTGGCAACATCAAGCCTGATCAACTGCCGGCCGAGCTGTTCGAAGAACAAGCCAAGCGTCGCGTTGTGCTGGGTCTGGTCGTGGCTGAAGTGGTCAAGCAATACGACCTCAAGCCTGACGAAACCCGCGTTCGCGAACTGATCCAGGAAATGGCTTCGGCCTACCAGGAGCCAGAGCAAGTTGTGTCCTGGTACTACAAAAATGACCAGCAACTGAACGAAGTTCGTTCGGTTGTGCTGGAAGAGCAAGTTGTGGATACTGTTCTGCAGAAAGCTAGCGTGACCGACAAATCGGTCTCTTACGAAGAAGCGGTCAAGCCGGTAGAAGCTCCACAAGCCGACTGATTGTTTTTGCGTTAGAAGCACACACCATAAGCCAGCTCTCGAGCTGGCTTATGCGTATTCAAGACATAACTATTTGGGAGTGACTGCAGAGCATGTTCCGTAATTCGTATATTCAGCAGAACTCTGATATCCAGGCCGCAGGCGGTCTGGTCCCGATGGTTGTCGAGCAGTCCGCTCGTGGCGAGCGCGCCTACGACATTTACTCGCGCCTGCTCAAGGAGCGTGTGATCTTTCTGGTTGGCCCGGTAGAGGACTACATGGCCAACCTGATCTGTGCGCAACTGCTGTTCCTTGAAGCGGAAAATCCGGACAAGGACATCCATCTCTATATCAACTCCCCGGGCGGTTCGGTGACGGCGGGCATGTCGATCTACGACACCATGCAGTTCATCAAACCCAACGTGTCGACCACCTGTATCGGCCAGGCGTGCAGCATGGGCGCGTTCCTGCTGACGGCCGGTGCTCCTGGCAAGCGTTACTGCCTGCCGAACTCGCGAGTGATGATTCACCAGCCACTGGGCGGTTTCCAGGGCCAGGCGTCGGATATCGAAATCCATGCCAAGGAAATCCTCTTCATTCGTGAGCGCCTCAACACGTTGATGGCCAAGCACAGCGGGCGCACCCTTGAAGAAATCGAGCGCGATACCAACCGCGACAACTTCATGAGTGCAG
Source organism: Pseudomonas sp. Irchel s3a18 (assembly GCF_900187535.1). NCBI lineage: Bacteria > Pseudomonadati > Pseudomonadota > Gammaproteobacteria > Pseudomonadales > Pseudomonadaceae > Pseudomonas > Pseudomonas sp. Irchel s3a18. The sequence continues at coordinate 102,212 of NZ_FYDV01000012.1, forward strand.
ACGCCGCGCGTGAGTACGGCTTGATCGATGAAGTGATCACCCAGCGCCCCGCTTAAAATAAGCAGCTCAAAACAGGCTGGTCGGCTGGTCTGATCACCGGCGGGCTTGAAAAAGCCCGCAATAGCCTTCATCTTGTGTTGCAAGCCTATCGGATTTGGATCGAACGAATGACTGACACCCGCAACGGCGAGGACAACGGCAAGCTGCTCTATTGCTCCTTCTGTGGCAAAAGCCAGCATGAAGTACGCAAATTGATTGCCGGCCCCTCGGTCTTTATCTGCGACGAGTGCGTCGACCTGTGCAACGACATCATCCGTGAGGAGGTGCAGGAAGCCCAGGCCGAGAGCAGCGCGCATAAATTGCCTTCGCCTAAAGAAATCAGCGGCATCCTTGACCAGTATGTGATTGGTCAGGAGCGTGCGAAAAAGGTTCTGGCCGTAGCGGTGTACAACCACTACAAGCGCCTGAACCAGCGTGACAAGAAGAGTGACGACGTCGAACTCGGCAAGAGCAACATTTTGCTGATCGGCCCGACAGGCTCGGGTAAGACCCTGCTAGCCGAAACACTGGCCCGCTTGCTGAACGTTCCGTTCACAATCGCCGACGCAACCACCCTCACCGAGGCGGGTTACGTGGGCGAGGACGTTGAAAACATCATTCAGAAGCTGTTGCAGAAGTGCGATTACGACGTGGAAAAAGCCCAGATGGGCATTGTCTATATCGATGAAATCGACAAGATTTCGCGCAAGTCCGACAACCCGTCGATCACTCGGGACGTTTCCGGTGAAGGCGTGCAGCAGGCCCTGCTCAAGTTGATCGAAGGTACGGTCGCTTCCGTTCCGCCACAAGGCGGTCGCAAGCACCCGCAACAGGAATTCCTTCAGGTCGACACCCGTAACATCCTGTTCATCTGCGGTGGTGCGTTCTCCGGTCTGGAAAAGGTTATTCAAAACCGTTCCACCAAGGGCGGCATTGGTTTCAGCGCGGAAGTGCGCAGCAAGGAAGAAGGCAAGAAGGTGGGTGAGTCCCTGCGTGAAGTCGAACCTGACGATCTGGTCAAGTTCGGTCTGATCCCGGAATTCGTCGGTCGTCTGCCGGTTCTTGCGACGCTGGACGAGCTCGACGAGGCTGCGCTGATGCAGATCCTCACCGAGCCGAAAAATGCTCTGACCAAACAGTATGCCAAGCTGTTCGAGATGGAAGGCGTAGACCTGGAGTTCCGCTCCGACGCCCTGAAATCGGTCGCCAAGCGCGCACTGGAACGCAAGACCGGTGCTCGTGGATTGCGTTCGATCCTCGAAGGCGTACTGCTCGACACTATGTATGAAATCCCCTCGCAGTCCGAGGTGAGTAAAGTAGTGATCGATGAAAGCGTTATAGAAGGCAAGTCCAAGCCACTGTTTATCTACGAAAACAGTGAGCCGGCTGCCAAGGCAGCGCCAGACGCGTAAGCGTCGCACTGCTGGTTTAAAGAAGGGGCCTTCGGGCCCCTTTGCTTTTAGCGGGTTCAGTGCCTTCTTTGAGCTTGTTTTTTTTCAAGGCAGCCCCCATCTTGGTTTCAAGCTTACTTCCATCTGTTTACGGCCTTATGGCCGCCGTAGAGGCGAAATCATGAAGACAACCATCGAATTGCCTCTCCTGCCATTGCGTGATGTCGTGGTTTATCCGCACATGGTTATCCCGCTGTTCGTGGGGCGCGAGAAATCCATCGAAGCCCTCGAGGCCGCGATGACGGGCGAGAAGCAGATCCTTCTGCTGGCCCAGAGAAACCCTGCTGACGACGATCCCGGTGAAGACGCACTTTACCGTGTAGGTACCATCGCGACCGTTCTGCAGTTGCTCAAGTTGCCTGACGGCACCGTCAAGGTGCTGGTCGAAGGCGAGCAGCGCGGCGCCGTCGAGCGTTTCATGGAAGTGGACGGCCACTGCCGTGCCGAAGTTTCGCTGATTGACGAGGTCGACGCGCCCGAGCGCGAGTCGGAAGTGTTTGTCCGCAGTTTGCTGTCGCAGTTCGAACAATACGTTCAATTGGGCAAGAAGGTTCCCGCCGAAGTCCTGTCGTCGCTCAACAGCATCGATGAGCCTGGCCGCCTGGTCGATACCATGGCCGCCCATATGGCGCTGAAAATCGAGCAGAAGCAGGAAATCCTCGAGATTCTCGATTTGTCGGCCCGGGTCGAGCACGTCCTGGCATTGCTGGATGCCGAAATCGACCTGCTGCAAGTCGAAAAACGTATTCGTGGCCGCGTCAAAAAGCAAATGGAGCGCAGTCAGCGCGAGTACTACCTGAATGAGCAGATGAAGGCCATTCAGAAAGAGCTCGGCGACAGCGAGGAAGGCCACAACGAAGTCGAAGAGCTGAAAAAGCGCATCGATGCCGCAGGCCTGCCAAAGGATGCCCTGGCCAAAGCCCAGGCTGAGCTGAACAAACTCAAGCAAATGTCGCCGATGTCGGCTGAAGCGACCGTGGTGCGCTCCTACATCGACTGGCTGGTGCAGGTGCCGTGGAAGGCACAGAGCAAGGTGCGTCTGGACCTGGCCCGCGCAGAAGACATTCTCGATGCCGACCACTATGGTCTGGAAGAAGTCAAAGAGCGGATTCTCGAATACCTCGCCGTGCAAAAGCGCGTGAAGAAAATTCGCGGTCCGGTGTTGTGCCTGGTTGGCCCTCCGGGTGTAGGCAAGACCTCCCTGGCGGAGTCGATTGCCCACGCGACCAACCGTAAATTTGTCCGCATGGCCTTGGGTGGCGTGCGTGACGAAGCGGAAATTCGTGGTCATCGCCGTACTTACATCGGTTCGATGCCGGGAAGATTGATTCAAAAGATGACAAAGGTGGGCGTGCGCAACCCGCTGTTCCTGCTCGACGAAATCGACAAGATGGGCAGCGACATGCGTGGTGATCCGGCGTCGGCGTTGCTGGAAGTGCTCGATCCCGAGCAGAACCACAATTTCAACGATCACTATCTGGAAGTCGACTACGACTTGTCCGATGTGATGTTCCTGTGCACCTCGAACTCGATGAACATCCCACCGGCATTGCTGGACCGGATGGAAGTGATCCGTCTGCCGGGCTACACCGAAGACGAGAAGATCAACATTGCCGTCAAATACCTTTCGCCTAAACAGATTCAGGCCAACGGCCTGAAAAAAGGCGAGCTGGAATTCGACGCTGAAGCGATCCGCGACATCATTCGCTACTACACCCGCGAAGCCGGTGTACGTGGCCTTGAGCGCCAGATTGCCAAGGTGTGCCGCAAGACGGTCAAAGAGCATGCGCTGGAAAAACGCTTCTCGGTGAAAGTGACCGCCGACGTGCTCGAGCACTTCCTCGGCGTGCGCAAATTCCGTTACGGCCTGGCCGAGCAGCAGGATCAGGTGGGCCAGGTCACGGGCCTGGCCTGGACCCAGGTGGGCGGCGAATTGCTGACCATCGAAGCGGCCGTGGTGCCTGGCAAGGGGCAGTTGATCAAGACCGGTTCGCTGGGCGATGTCATGGTCGAATCGATCACTGCGGCCCTGACGGTGGTGCGCAGCCGAGCGAAGAGCCTGGGGATCCCGCTGGACTTCCATGAGAAGCGCGACACCCACATCCATATGCCGGAAGGGGCGACGCCCAAGGATGGCCCTAGCGCGGGTGTAGGCATGTGCACGGCGCTGGTATCGGCCCTGACCGGGATTCCGGTGCGCGCCGATGTTGCCATGACCGGTGAAATCACCTTGCGTGGCCAGGTGCTGGCGATCGGTGGCCTGAAGGAAAAACTGTTGGCGGCACACCGTGGCGGGATCAAGACGGTGATCATTCCTGAAGAGAACGTACGCGATTTGAAGGAAATTCCGGACAATATCAAGCAGGATCTGCAGATTAAACCGGTTAAATGGATTGACGAGGTCCTGCAAATTGCGCTGCAATACGCGCCGGAGCCCTTGCCGGATGTGGCTCCCGAGATAGTCGCGAAGGATGAAAAACGCGAGTCTGACTCTAAGGAAAGAATTAGCACGCATTAGTACGTATTAGCCTGGGGGGCTTCCTTGACAGCTTTTTAGAGCCCTTGTTATAAAGCGGCTCTTAAGTGTCTGTAGGCCATTCAGCACTCGTTTTTGCTTTCACCAAAAAACTTAGAATCATCTCAAATAGATATAAGGGGACTTAGAGTGAACAAGTCGGAACTGATTGATGCTATCGCTGCATCCGCTGATATCCCGAAAGCTGCTGCTGGCCGTGCGCTGGACGCTGTAATCGAATCCGTCACTGGCGCTCTGAAGGCCGGCGACTCTGTTGTTCTGGTGGGTTTCGGTACTTTCTCCGTCACTGATCGTCCAGCTCGTATCGGTCGTAACCCTCAGACCGGTAAGACTCTGGAAATCGCAGCCGCCAAAAAGCCAGGTTTCAAAGCCGGTAAAGCACTGAAAGAAGCTGTTAACTAAGCCTCACTCGGTTTTTTGCCTATCCGGGTCGGGTCTATGCCTGACTTGGCAGCGGAGCGGTAGTTCGGTCGGCCAGAATACTGGCCTGTCACGCCGGGGGTCGCAGGTTCGAGCCCCGTGTCCGCTCCGCCAGTTACGAGAAGGCGCATCCTCGGATGCGCCTTTCTTCTATCCGGATTCTACCCACGCTCCACGGTTGCCTAATTTTTGAAGTTCAACCGTTTCTGGGGGACGCATGCTGCAGAATATCAGGGACAATTCACAAGGCTGGATTGCCAAGACCATTATCGGGATCATCGTTGTACTGATGGCGTTCACCGGTATCGAGGCCATTTTCCAGGCGACGACCAACAGCCAGGACGCGGCCAAGGTCAATGGTGAAGTCATCAGTCAAAGCGAGCTGAGCCAGGCGGTCGACATGCAACGCCGCCAGCTTATGCAACAACTGGGCAAGGACTTCGATGCTTCCTTGCTCGACGAAAAAATGCTGCGTGAATCGGCGCTCAAGGGCCTGATCGATCGCAAGCTGCTGCTGCAGGGCGCGCAAGATTCGAAATTCGCTTTCTCCGAAGCGGCTTTGGACCAGGTGATCCTGCAAACGCCTGAGTTCCAGGTGGACGGCAAGTTCAACAGCGATCGCTTCGACCAGGTGATCCGTCAGCTGGGTTACAGCCGTATGCAATTCCGCCAGATGCTGGCTCAGGAAATGCTGATCGGCCAGCTGCGCGCGGGCCTGGCGGGCAGCGGTTTTGTCACCGATGCACAGGTGCAGGCTTTCGCCCGTCTGGAAAAACAGACCCGCGACTTCGCGACCCTGAACGTCAAGGCAGACCCTGCGGCCGTGAAACTGACCGACGAAGAGGTCAAGGCTTACTACGACGAGCACGCCAAGGAGTTCATGACACCCGATCAGGTGGTCATCGATTACCTTGAATTGAAGAAGGCCTCCTTCTTTGACCAGGTGACCGTCAACGACGAAGAGCTGCAGGCGGCGTATCAGAAAGAGATCGCCAACCTGGCCGAGCAACGTCGGGCTGCGCACATCCTGATCGAAGTCAACGACAAGGTGAACGAGGCGCAAGCCAAGGCCAAAATCGAGGAAGTTCAGGCACGCCTGGCCAAAGGTGAAAGCTTCGAGGCGCTGGCCAAGGAGTTCTCCCAGGACCCGGGCTCGGCTGGCAACGGCGGTGACCTGGGTTACGCAGGCCAGGGTGTCTACGATCCGGCCTTTGAAACAGCGCTGTATGCGCTGAACAAGGACCAGGTATCGGCGCCGGTTCGAACGGACTTCGGTTTCCACCTGATCAAGCTGCTGGGCGTTGAAGCGCCTGAAGTACCCAGCTTTGACAGCCTGAAAGGCAAGCTGACCCGCGAGGCGAAAACCCAGCAGGTCGAGCAGCGTTTCGTGGAAGCGACCAAGCAACTGGAAGACGCGTCCTTTGAAGCTTCCGATCTGGCCCAGCCTGCGGCGGACCTGAAATTGACCGTCCACACGTCTGCGCCATTCGGCCGTGAAGGCGGTGAAGGTGTGACGGCCAACCGTGCCGTGATCGCTGCGGCGTTCAGCCCGGAAGTGCTGGATGAAGGTGCCAACAGCACCGCCATCGAACTGGACCCGGAAACGGTCATCGTGCTGCGTGCCAAAGAGCATCGCAAGCCTGAGCAACTGCCGTTGGCCAGCGTCGATGCCGCTATCCGCGGGCAATTGGTCAAGGAGCACGCGAGTGCAGCCGCCAAGACCAAGGCCGATGAGCTGGTGGCCAGCCTGCGCGACGGCAAGACGGCGCTCGACAGCCTGAGCTGGAAAGTCACCGAAGCGGCCACCCGTGGCCAGGAAGGTGTTGACCCGGCCGTGCTGCAAGCCTTGTTCCGCATGCCAAAGCCTGCGGCCAAGGACAAACCGTCCTTCAGCAGCGTGACCCTGCCTGATGGCAGCCTGGTGATCGTGCGCCTCAATGGCGTGAACGAAGCCGCCGCACCGACTGAAGAAGAGAAGGCTCAGTACCGTCGCTTCCTGGCATCGCGTGTGGGTCAGCAAGACTTTGCTGCCTACCGCAAGCAGCTGGAAAGCGAGGCAGACGTCAAGCGCTTCTGATGCCTGACGTACTGGCTGAGTAATCCGCGAAGACCCCGGCAGTGATGCCGGGGTCTTTTGCTTTGTGCACCTCAAGGCTGGGCGGCGAAGCTACGGGTGTTCGTCGATCATCGGTGTGTGCGACTTTTCCGGAAAATCGTGGTCAGTAGTGGTGTAGCGGGTGCAAGCCACTAATCCATGCGCCGTAACGGGCCGAACTGTTGCACAATACGCCCCGGGTCGTTTTTTTCAGGATGTTCAATGTTCAAATCATTTCATGTGCGTGCCGCCGGGCTGGCGTTGATGCTGGCAGCGGTCGCCGGTTGTTCGAAGGATCAGGCCATCTATGAGCATGAAAACTTCGACGATTCCGGGACGTTTTCGCGCAAGTACCCAGTGACTGATGTGGCGACGTGCGAGGCGGCCCGTCGGGCGTTGCTGAGCCAAGGCTATATCATCACCAGTTCCGATCCGAAACTGATCAGCGGTCACAAGAGCTTTCAGCAGACGGGCGAAACCCACATGGAAATCAGCTTCAATGTGGTCTGTGCCGAGGACAGCAGCCATCACGCGACGATGTTTGCCAACGCCTTGCAGGACCGTTATGCGCTGAAGAAAACCAACAACTCCGCCAGCCTGGGTGTCGGTGTGCTGGGTTCGGTGTCGATGCCGATCGGCTCCTCCGACGACTCGATGGTCAAGGTCGCCAGTGAAACCGTGACCTCCGGGAAGTTTTACGAGCGTTTTTTTGCCTTGGTCGAACTGTTCCTGCCACCTGATGTAAAAAAAGCGGCGCATATTCCCGAGAAGCCAAAGACTGACCTGGGTGTGCCAGAACCCAAGGCTGCCCCCGCCGCGCCGGCACCGGCAGCGGATCCAACGCCCGCCCCAGCCCCGGAACCGACACCCGCGCCGATCATCGAGCCGGCTCCGCCACCGGCAGCCCCTTCGGCCGTCGATCCGGTACCTGCAATGCCCGTGGCGGTTGAGCAGGCACAACCGGTGTCGACGGCTTCCGAACCGGTTGCGGCGCCAACCGAAGCCGCCGCGATCACGCCTGTGACCCATGTCGAGCCAGTGCCTGAGCCCCAAGTCGTGAACTCAAGCGTGTTGCCCGCCCCAAGCGAACCGATCCCTGCCTTGCCGTCCTCCGGCCAGTAATCCGAATCCGGCGTTGCGCAATCGAAGGCTGGTTACGCAGCGTTACTCCAGCGATGCGCGCGCAGGGCGCGCGGGTTGATGTACGTCAACCTCTGTTCGAGTTGTCCCGTGATAAATTCTTCGGTGCCTGCTACGTTTTATCAGCAGGTGCTGGCGTTCACCCGCGTCATTTTTTGTTCATGCGAGCACTTTATGCTGATGGCGAAGGTCAAGGGTTAAACGGTTTTCAACACGACTCAGGAAGGACATCTCAATGGACGATTATCAAGAAGAACTGCTGGAATATCAGGCGTTCGAACTGGACCCGCTGGAACCGGCCGAAGACGCAACGGAGTTGTAAGAGGTACAGCTACAAGCTGCAAGTTTTCAGCTTCAGGCCGATTGCCGGTGACTGCGACGAAACTCGCCGGGTGTCTGGTTGTTCCAGCGCTTGAACGCGCGTTGAAAGGCTTCGGCCGAAGCGAACCCCAGCAGGTAGGCGATCTCGCCAAAGGCCAGTTCGGTGTCGCGGATATAGGTCATGGCCAGATCGCGGCGGGTGTCGTTGAGAATCGCGCGAAACTGCGTGCCTTCTTCGGCGAGCTTGCGCCGCAAGGTCCAGGTCGGCAGTTTCAAGCGCGCCGCCACTTCTTCCAGGTCGGGTTCACGACCACCATTGAGCAACGGTCCCAGCAGCGCGGTGATGCGTTCACGCAGGCTGCGGGTGCGGGTCAATTGCTCCAGTTCCCGTTCACACAGTTGCAACAGGTGTCGCCAGGTACTCGGGCAATGCTCCGGGTTGCGCTGGGCCAGGCTGGCCTGGCTGAGGCGTAACTGGTTCTGCTCGGCACCGAACTGCAGCGGGCAATCGCCCAGCAGCGCGTACTGTTCGCGGTAATCCGGTTCGCTGAACTCGATGTCGATCCGCTCGGCACGCAAGGGTTCAGGGCTGACGCTGGACAGTTGCTGCAACCAGCCGGCGATGATCGAATCCACCACAAAGCGGTTGTAGGCGTTGTACGGGCTGATGGAGTAGAAGCGTAGCCAGGCCCCCTGTGCGTCCTCATGGAAGCTCGACTGGCCGCGGTAGTTGGATCCGTACAAGGCCTCGAAGCGAATCAGGCAACGGGCCGCCTCGCGGACGGTCGGTGCCTGGGCGGCGGTGACGCCTGCCAGTCCGGCCTGGCTCAGGCGGCTGAGCCGGCCCATGCGCAGGCCCAGCGCCGGGTCGTTCGTCAGCTGGATCGCCGCATGGCCCAGGCGCATGTAGCGCGGAATCGACAAGCGGGCGCCAGCTTCAGCCAGGCGCGCGGCATCGAGGCCGTATTGTTCCAGCAGGGGCTGCGGGTCCAGGTCGTGGCTGCGTATGGCGTCCGCCAGGCTGTGGACGAAGCCGACCGACAGGTCACCGAGGCGCATCGGCAGCGGTTTCATGGGTTACAACCAGATATTGAGCAAGCGCGCACCGCGGGCTTCGCTGTCGCCAAAGTGCTGGCCATGGCTGCTCAGGAAGCTTTGCCCCGCGCTGCCCCGGTCCCAGAATTGCCCGCGCAGGAACACGCTGACGCCAGCACTGGCCTGGCTCAATGGTGGCTGGCTGGTCAGTGTCAGGCGATGCCAGGCCTGGCCTTCACTGAGTTCGCCAGGTTTGAGGCCGACATCACCAGGCGTCGGTGAACCCTGATAACCCCGCCAGGGTTTGTCCCAGCCAGAGCGGCCCCTGACAAATGCCGGCACGGCGATCAGCTGTGCGCCCTGGTCGTTGAGTGTGCGGTAGTTGCCGGGGTACCAGCTGTCGTTGCCGATCAGCACACCCAGGCGCCCGGCCGGTGTGTCGACGACTTGCAGTGCGTGCTCGGTGCCTGGCTGGATGTAGCCTTGTCTCTCAGGGTCCGGGTACAACTGGCGCTGTGGCTGGCCCAGGGGCACCCCGTCGCGGCCAAATACCAGGCTGGTGTTGTACAGCGGGCCGCGCCCGACGCGTAGTGTGCCGTCGTTGACGCTCGGTTCGGGCAGCACGATGCTGCCGGCCACCAGGGTCACGCCGAACGCCTTGGCCAGCCCGCCGAACAGGGCCTGGTACTGGCTGGCCATGTCCTTGGCCTTCATGCGCAGGTGCGCGTCATCCAGGCGGTTGTCGCCCTTGGCACTGATCACGGCTCGCACAAAGGATAAAGGATTGCTCACCGCGAGCCAGTTCATGGCTTCCTCAAGCGTGGCGGCCTGGTACAGCTCGTCTTTTTCGCCGCTTAGCATCAGCCAGGTGCCGATGTGTTCGGGCAGCACCACAATGGTCTTTTCGTTGAGCAGGCCTTGTTCGCGTGCGTGCTGCAGATAGGCTGCGAGCTTGCGATGCAGGCGTTCGGGGCTTTGATAATCGGTGGGGAACAGCTCGGGCTGGATGCCCAGCAGATTGCCGCGGTCGCTCGGTACACCCTGATCGACGGCGAGGTTGATCCGCAGGTCGGACAGGTAATGGCCCATCGGGCGTTGCGCTGTCCACATGGCGTAGCTGGTGATGATGGCGAGCAGCGCCATGGAGAAGGTCAGGTACAGAAGTTTGCGCATGGGAAAACAGTCGATGGCCGTGTGCAGGGTTCGGTGCCTAGGGTAGGCCCCAGGCTGGAGAATGCCAAGGGGTGCTGCGCATTTGGATCAATAACTTGTCACTTACGGTCATTGAGTGGCGGCGGGCCTGCTCTTAGTCTGTGCCACATAACCGATGGACGCCCAAGAGCGTCCGCACTTTTTCCGTGATTGCTCGTTGTGGAGTTACCGATGGCCGCCACTCACTACCCGCACCTGTTGGCCCCGCTGGACCTGGGTTTTACTACGTTGCGCAACCGTACCCTGATGGGCTCGATGCACACCGGCCTTGAAGAAAAACCGGGTGGCTTCGAGCGCATGGCGGCGTACTTCGCCGAGCGCGCGCGCGGTGGTGTTGGCTTGATGGTCACCGGCGGTATCGGCCCGAACGACGAGGGCGGCGTTTATTCCGGTGCCGCCAAGCTGACCACCGAGGAGGAAGCGCTCAAGCATCAGATCGTCACCCGGGCCGTGCACGAGGCGGGCGGCAAGATCTGCATGCAGATCCTCCACGCCGGGCGTTATGCCTATAGCCCGAAACAAGTGGCGCCGAGTGCGATCCAGGCACCGATCAACCCGTTCAAGCCAAAGGAGCTGGACGAGGAGGGCATCGAGAAGCAGATCAGCGACTTCGTCACCTGTTCCGTGCTGGCACAAAAGGCCGAGTACGACGGTGTCGAGATCATGGGCTCGGAAGGTTATTTCATTAACCAGTTCCTCGCCGCGCACACCAACCACCGCACCGACCGTTGGGGCGGCAGCTACGAAAATCGTATGCGCCTGCCCGTGGAAATCGTCCGTCGCGTACGGGAAGCGGTAGGCCCGAACTTCATCATCATCTTCCGCCTGTCGATGCTCGACCTGGTGGAAGGCGGCAGTACCTGGGAAGAGATCGTGCAGTTGGCCAAGGCCATCGAGCAGGCTGGCGCGACCCTCATCAACACCGGTATCGGTTGGCACGAAGCGCGTATTCCGACCATCGCCACCAAGGTGCCGCGTGGGGCGTTCAGCAAGGTCACGGCCAAGCTGCGTGGGACGGTCGGCATTCCGCTGATCACCACCAACCGCATCAACACCCCGGAAGTGGCCGAACAGATCCTCGCCGAAGGCGACGCTGACATGGTGTCGATGGCGCGGCCGTTCCTCGCCGACCCGGAGTTCGTCAACAAGGCGGCCGAAGGCCGTAGCGATGAAATCAACACCTGCATCGGCTGCAACCAAGCCTGCCTGGACCACACCTTTGGCGGCAAGTTGACCTCGTGTCTGGTCAACCCGCGGGCCTGCCACGAAACCGAACTCAACTACCTGCCGGTGCAGCAACTCAAGAAGATCGCCGTGGTCGGCGCCGGCCCGGCCGGGTTGTCCGCCGCGACCGTGGCTGCCGAGCGCGGCCACCAGGTGACCCTGTTCGATTCCGCCAGCGAGATCGGCGGCCAGTTCAACATCGCCAAGCGCGTGCCGGGCAAGGAAGAGTTCTTTGAAACCCTGCGTTACTTCAAGCGCAAACTGCAGACCACCCATGTCGAGGTGTGCCTGAACACCCGGGTCGATGTTGCGCAACTGGTGGCCGGCGGATACGACGAGGTGATCCTGGCCACCGGTATCGCACCTCGCGTACCGGCTATTCCAGGCGTCGAGCATGCCAAGGTCCTGAGCTACCTGGACGTGATCCTGGAGCGCAAGCCGGTCGGCAAGAAAGTCGCGGTGATTGGCGCCGGCGGCATCGGTTTTGACGTCTCGGAGTTCCTCGTGCATCAAGGTGTCGCCACCAGCCAGGACCGGGAAGCGTTCTGGAAGGAGTGGGGCATCGACACTCACCTTGAAGCCCGTGGCGGTGTTGCCGGGATCAAGGCGGTGCCCCATGCCCCGGCCCGTGAAGTGTTCCTGCTGCAACGCAAGAAATCCAAGGTCGGCGACGGCCTGGGCAAGACTACCGGCTGGATTCACCGCACAGGCCTGAAGAACAAGCAGGTGCAGATGCTCAACAGTGTCGAGTACCTGAAGATCGATGATGAGGGGTTGCACATTCGCATTGGCGAAGCTGGCGAGCCGCAGGTGTTGCCCGTGGACAACATCGTGATCTGCGCTGGCCAGGATCCGCTGCGTGAGCTGCACGATGGCCTGGTGGCTGCCGGGCAGAATGTGCACCTGATCGGCGGGGCGGATGTCGCGGCCGAGCTGGATGCCAAGCGTGCGATCAATCAGGGTTCGCGCCTGGCGGCCGAGCTGTAACTCAATCCCTGTGGCGAGGGAGCAAGTGCCCTCGCCACGGTGGTAGGTATCCGCAGCCACTCCCTCGCCACACAAGCCGTAGCAGGCTGTTAAAATCCCGGTTCTTTTCTCCCAGAACCGATCCCTCATGCTTTTCCCTCCCCACTGGCTCCCCCAGGCCCCGCTTCAACCCCTGCACCTGGACTGGCTCGCTCGCGCGGGTGTCGAGGTGGCGGTGCTGCGGCTGGATCTCATCGATCCGCTGATCTCGGGCAACAAGTGGTTCAAGTTGATCGAGCACCTGAGGTTCGCCAGCGAAAGCGGGGCCAAGGGTGTCATCAGCCTCGGTGGCGCCTGGTCCAATCACCTGCATGCCCTGGCGGCCGCGGGCAAGCGCTTTGGTTTTGCAACCGTGGGCCTGTTGCGCGGCCATCCCCAGGACACTTCGACGGTGCAGGACTTGCAGGCTTTCGGCATGCAATTGCACTGGTTGGGGTATGGCGGCTATCGGGCTCGGCACCAACCCGGTTTCTGGCAACCGTGGCGGGAGCGCTACCCGGATTTGCATCCGATGCCCGAAGGCGGGGGCACGGTGTTGGGCGCTCGAGGGTGCGGACAGTTATTGGCGTTGGCGGCCGGGCAATTGGAGGCGCTGGGCTGGCCTGACCATGATGGCTGGTGGCTGGCCTGTGGAACCGGCACCACCTTGGCCGGCCTGGTGCTGGCGGAGGCCGGCAGGCACCCCGTACTGGGTGTGCTGGCCGTGCCGGATGATCATGGCGTGGCGCAGCAGGTCGACGGGATATTGAGTGAGTGTGGGATGCCCGACGGAGGCTATGAGCTGTTCGATGGCAGTCGTGGTGGCTTTGCCAAGGTCGATCCGACATTGCTGGCGTTCATTGACGCCACCGAACGGGCCAGTGGTATTCCGCTGGAACCCTTGTACACCGGCAAGGCGTTGTTGGCGCTCAAGCAGCAGGTGGAGTCTGGACGCTTTGCCACCGGGACGCGCTTGATCTTCATCCACACGGGTGGCCTGCAGGGTCGTCGGGGCTTGAGTTCGTAGGGCACAAGCGGGCACGGTGCGTGTGGCGAGGGCGCGGGGTCCCTCGCCAGAGCGTGGCGTCGGTGCTCAGCCGCGTTTAGGCAGCATCCGCAGCAGCGTGTTGTCGCGGTACACGTAGTGGTGAGCCAGGCCAGCCACCGCGTGCAGGCCGATCAGCCAATAGCCGATAGTGCCGCCCAGGACGTGCCAGCCCTCGATCTGTTTGGCCAGGTCCTTGTTTTCATCGATCAGCAGCGGCAAGTCGACGCCGTAGAACATCACCTGATGGCCTGCGGCGCTGGTAATCAGCCAGCCTAGAATCGGCATGCTGATCATGAATACATACAGTGCAACATGCATCAGGGTGGCGAGAGCGCTCTGCCATTGCGGCGGCGTCGGCTTGATTTTCGGGGCAACCCCCAGGCTGCGGGCAAGCAGGCGTAGCCAGACCAGCACGAACACCGTCAGGCCGAGCATGAAGTGGGCTTCCTTGATCAGGGTGCGCCCTTCACTGCCCTTGGGAAAGATCCCGCGCAGTTCGATACAAGCGTAAACCACCGCCAGCAGGACCAGCATCAACCAGTGCAATGTGACTGATATCGTGCTGTAGCGTGATTCCAAATTCTTCCATGGCATAGGTATTTCCTCGCTAGTCAGGTCTGAAATTCCCCGCTCTTGTGTGACGGAGTGCGGTCACTGTAATCCTGTTTGCGCGGGTTTGCCTGAGCCAGGTCAGGCTTTTGTCATGCTACGAGCGCTCTGCGACGGGTGTTCTGGTCAAAAAAAACGCCAGCCCGGTTCAGGGGTTGGTGCTGCTCGAACGTCCCGGGACAGTTAGCTGCCTTGCGGCATTTCGCCCTTGGCCAGGCGTTTGTTGATGTCGGCAATCACTTCTGGCAGGTCCGTGATGGTGTCGATCATGTAGTGCGGGCGCGAGCCTTCGAACAGGGCGTGAATGCGTTTGCGTTCACTGGCCAGGGTGTCGCTGGCCAGCGCACGATAGCCTTCGTACGTCAGGCCCAGGGCGTTGCCCGAGCAGATCAGCGCAACGGTCCACATGCCGGCACGCCGACCTTCGAGGATACCGGGCACCGTGTCGTCGATCTTCACGCAGGCGGCGACGTCGTCGATCCCCAGGGCAATCACGTTGGCCAGCGCCTGGGCCGGCCATGGGCGGCCGTTGGGTACTTCGTCGGTGGCCACCACGTGATCAGCCACGTAACCATTGGTGGCGGCCAGCTCCACGACCTTGTCCATCACCTGCTTGGGGTAGCCGGAGCACGAGCCGATCTTGATCCCTTGCTGGCGCAGTTGGGCGATGGTGTCCAGGGCGCCTGGAATCAGTGCCGAGTGTTCGGCGATTTTTTCGATTTGCAGGGGCATGAAGCGTTGGTAGATGGCGGTCACGTCAGCGTCGGTCGGTGTGCGCCCGAAGACCTGGCGATAGCGCTCGGCCACCTGCGGTTGATCGCACAGGGTGCGGATGTGGTCCCACTTGCCCATGCCCATCGGCCCACGGGCTTCTTCGATGGAGACCTGGACGTCGAATTCGGCGAAGGCCTCGACGAAAATCTGGGTCGGGGCAAATGAGCCGAAATCGACCACGGTGCCGGCCCAGTCGAGGATGGCGGCTTGCAGTTGGGTTGGGTTGTTGTAGTTCATGGCACGGATGTCCTGTAGGGGCTGGCTTGCCAGCGAAGATCGTTGATGACTCGTGTTTGCTGGATAAACGCGGTGCTGTCGAGTCCGTCGCTGGCAAGCCAGCGCCTGCAACAGTCGGTGCGTCAGCGGGGTCAGATGTCGAGCACTTCCATTTCGCGCAGTACTTCAGCGACCGCGGCAACGGCGGCTCGCATCTCGGTACCGTTGACGTGACCGATGCAGCCGACGCGGAAGGTTTCGACTTGGGTCAATTTGCCCGGGTAGAGGATGTAACCCTTGGCCTTGACCCGTTCGTAGAACTCCTTGAACTGGTAGCGCGGGTCCTTCGGTGCGTGGAAGGTGACGATGATCGGCGCCTGGATGCTGGCTGGCAGGAAGCTGCGCAGGCCCAGTTTGCTCATTTCTTCGAGCAGCACCCGGCAGTTGCTCGCGTAACGCTGATGCCGCGCCGGCAGGCCGCCTTCTTCGTTGTATTGCAGCAGTGCTTCGTGCAGGGCGGCGACCACATGGGTTGGCGGGGTGAAACGCCACTGACCGGTCCTGGCCATGTAGGTGTGCTGGTCGAACAGGTCCATCGCCAGGGAGTGGGAGTTACCGGCGGCATTGGCCAATGCGGCCTTGTTGGCGAAGACGAAGCCCATGCCCGGCACGCCTTCCAGGCATTTGCCGCTGGCCGCGATCAGGGCATCGAAAGGAACCTGGCGAGCGTCGATGGGCAGCGCGCCAAACGAGCTCATGGCGTCGATGATCAGGCGTTTACCGTGCCCGGCGATGACCTGGGCGATGTCCGGCAGCGGGTTGAGAATCCCGGTGCTGGTCTCACAGTGAATCAACGCCACGTGGGTGATGCTGTTGTCGGCGCGCAGCAGGCGGTCGACGTCGGCGGCCGTGGTCGGTTCGTCTTCGGCGGTTTCGAAGGCGCTGAACGAACGGCCCAGCACTTCGCAGATTTTCGCCAGGCGTTTGCCATAGGCACCGTTGATCAGCACCAGGACCTTGCCGTCCCGTGGCACCAGGGTGCCGATGGCCGCTTCGACGGCGAAGGTGCCGCTGCCTTGCAAGGGGACGCAGTGGTGGCTGTCGGTGCTGTTGACGATGGTCAGCAGTTGTTCGCACAGGCTGGCGGTCAATTGGTTGAAGCGGTCATCCCATGAGCCCCAGTCGACCATCATCGCCTGGCGGGTGCGGGCCGATGTGGTCAGTGGGCCGGGGGTGAGCAGGATGGGGTCGGCAGTACTCATTCACGTGTCCTCGCATTCAATGGGATGAAGCTACGGGACATAAATTGCAATTTGGTGTGCCATCAATCAAATTGTTTGTTGTTATGCCAACCATCAGTAAGGGTTATTCATGAATCTGTTCCAGCTTCGTGCATTTGATGCCGTGGCCCGTGAAGGCAGCTTTACCCGGGCCGCTGCCCGCTTGTTTATCAGCCAGCCGGCGGTCACTGGGCACATCAAGGCACTGGAGGAGCACTACCAGATCACACTGTTGCGGCGTACCGCGCGGCGGGTCGAGCTGACGGAGGAGGGCACCAAGCTGGCGGCGATCACCCGGGCCATGTTTGGCCTGGCCGAGGAAGCGCAGGTGATGCTCGAAGCCAATCGGCAGTTGCTGACCGGACGCCTGGAAGTGGCGGCGGACGGCCCGCACATGGTGATGCCGATGCTGGCCAGCCTGCGGGCGCGGTATCCGGGAATCACGGTCAACCTGCGCCTGGGCAATGCCCAGGAAACCCTGGCGGCGCTGTTGTCCGAGCATGCTGATGTGGCGGTGCTGACAGAGGTCGAGCCGCGCAAAGGGTTGCACCTGCAAGCCTTGAGCGAATCGCGGATCTGCGCCCTGGTGCCGGATAACCACCCTTGGGCCGCACTGGAGCGGGGGGTAGCGCTCAAGCAACTGGATCAGGTGATCATGGTGTTGCGCGAGCCGAGCTCGATTACCCGCCGCACCTTCGATGACGCCTGTGTTCAGGCGAAGGTCAATCCACGGGTGTTGCTGGAGCTGGACAGTCGCGAGGCGGTCACCGAAGCCGTCGCCGCCCAACTGGGGGTGGGGGTGGTGTCGTCGGTGGAAGTCAGTCACGACCCACGGGTGCGGGCGGTGCCGATCCTGGGCGACGGGCTGGTGAACCGGCACATGATCGGCTGCATGGAGCGACGCCGGGATTTGCGCTTGATCCAGGCATTCTTTGGCCTGGCACCAGGGGGATAGCGCGCGATGCGGCCTTTGCGGGCAGGCGGGACCTGTCTACTCCAGGCTTTCGCGCACCATCTGCAGGAACGTCGCCACCACCCGTCGCGTACAAGGAGCCCGCGGAGGACCATGGCCGGCGGCCACGCCATCTGGACGTGCGGCTGGCCAGGTTTGCCGTCGCGGCCGGCAAGGCGGACAAGGGTTAGTGTCCGGGGCGGTTCACCAGCCAGTCGAACAGCAACTGGTTGTCGACCCCGCGCTGGTGTGCCCTGGCCGCTTTGGCGCTGTCGATGAAATCCAGGCGCTGCTCACTTGTCCAGTATTGCTGGAAGTAGTCAGCCAGTGCCACGCATTGCCCCGGATACAGCAGGCAGAGTTGCTCCGGCGTGCGGGCATATTCGTGGGCCAGCTGTCTTTTCTGCTTGGTCGTCAGTGACAGGTTGCCTGATGCCTGGCTGCGGCCTTCCATGATCACGGCATCACGGTTGAGACCGTCCAGCTCCTTGAGGCCGGGGCGGGGCGTGCGCACGATGTACCAGATGGTGTCGGACAGTCGTCGGGCAGTGGAGGGTGGTTGTTCGAACAGATAGATCTCGCCGCTCCAGCCGGTGGCGTGTTCCGCCAGCCTATCGGTGTCGTCGACATGTTCGCAGGCAGCCGGCGGGGCGCTTGAGGGCTGCGCAGGGCTGATCATGGGGCCGGACAGGGTGATGGCGGTCGGCGTCAGATGCAGGACATTGCCATTGGCGCTCAGGCTGATGGGCTGATCTTCAATCTTTTGCGCGGACTCGTCTGGCGCAGCACCGGTGAAGTCGCCCAGCAGCACAGGCCGGTCGGGGTCGGCATCGAGAAAGGCGACCTGCACCTCGTTGCCGCCCAAGGGCAGTCGAGGCTGCCCGCTGCCGGTGTGCACAAGGGACAACCAAATGCCGCCCGCGCCTGGTCCGCCGGACTGCTGCGGCCACAGGCAGACCTCAATCCGCCCTTGAGCGTCGAGCGCGGCGGGTTTGCCGGCCGGCCCCATGACACAACCAACCTGATAGCCGCTGATACATGGCTTGGGATGGGTCAGGGCTGGCCTGAATTCGGTGGCCCAGGGAATGGCGGTGAACTGATTGCCATAGCCTGTCGGCTGTTCCGGCCAGGGGCTGTCCACACCGGGCTGTTGTCCAACGTGATGGACATCGCAGAGCAGCCATTGATCGTTGAGTGCCGCCACGGGATGGCCGCTGACCTGCAGCGTCCGGCCACTGCGCAGTTCGGGCTGGGTGCTGTGGCCCTGCACTCGACGCTGCCGGCAACGTGTGCGCTCAAGTGCCCGGCGTCCCAACTGGTTGCGACGCGTGAGCAAAGGGTCGATTCGGCCCGGCGCAGACGGCGTGTCGAGGGGCGCCTGATTGGCGGCGTCGGCGGGCGTAGGGAGCACGCCGAGGTTGTCGGCGCGCGGCTGGAAACCGGCCTGCGGTTCGCCGAAGGGCCGGTCATGACACTCGGACAGTTGGGTGATCTGCGACGGGTCGGCACTGTGTGCGGCGAGGTGAAAGGTGGTCTCGACCGGAGGCAGGGCAAAGCTTGTGCTGTCCTCGGCGAACACCAGGACGTGCCGGTCAGGGTGGTGTTCAAAGTGAAAATGCAGGCCTTCCTCTTCGCACAACCGGTGCAGCAGGTGCAGGTCGGTTTCATCGTACTGGATGCAGAACTCGCGCAGCGGATACTCACCGTTAGGCAGTTCGAACCGATAACTGTCGCCTGGCAGTCTGTGTTCGTTGAGCAACTGGCGCAACAGCCCTGGCACGCTCAGTTGCCGGAACACCCGGCGTCGGGGCTGCTGTTCCAGCGTCTGCAGCCGGGGTGCCAGCTTCAGGTTGTAGCCGATCTGCTGCGCGCCTTCGTAGTGCAGGCCGGCGCTGTGGACGATGCCGTGTAGGCCGGTGTCGCGGCTCATCTCGAGCCATGCCGGCTGGTGCAGCAAGTGCTCCAGCGCCATGGCCGGTATGGGGCCGAGCATTTCAACCTCGAACCGATAGACCTGATTCAGGGCTTCGTGACCGCTGAACTGGCGGACCGGGAAACTCAAGCCGAGCTCGGTGAGCGTCAGGGTGAAGGGGCTTTCCTTGTCGTTGTGCATCAAAGACTCTTCTGCCATGAGGTGCGGGGGCATAGAGGTTACGAAACACTGGCCATCAATAGTCGGCCAAGGCGGTTTTTCGGAAATACCCTACAACGGCTGGTGAGGATGTCGATCACTGACAACACTTTTTGGTCGATTGCCAACTTTTTGCCGTATAAACTTGCGCAAAGCGTCGGCCAATAGTTGTCTCGGCGCCACAGATCAAGAGAGTGAGTAATGGGCGCACAGTGGAAGGTTAAACACAAAGAAGCGGCAGCCAACGCCAAGGGCAAGATCTTCGGTAAGTTGGTGAAAGAAATCACCATTGCTGCGCGTAACGGCGCCGATATCGCGACCAACGCGCACCTGCGTCTAGTGGTCGAGCAGGCTAAAAAGGCCTCGATGCCCCGTGAGACCCTGGAACGCGCCATCAAGAAAGGCTCCGGCCAACTGGGCGAAACCGTTCAGTACCATCGTGTAACCTACGAAGGTTTTGCACCGCACCAGGTGCCGCTGATCGTTGAGTGTGTGACCGACAACATCAACCGCACCGTGGCTGAAATCCGCGTGGCGTTCCGCAAGGGGCAACTGGGGGCTTCCGGTTCCGTAGCCTGGGACTTCGACCACGTCGGCATGATCGAGGCGTCCCCGGACACCCCTGACGCCGATCCGGAAATGGCCGCCATCGAAGCCGGTGCGCAGGATTTCGAGCCGGCGGAGGACGGTGCGACCTTGTTCATCACCGAAGCCACCGACCTGGATGCCGTGCAGAAGGCGTTGCCTGAGCAAGGCTTCACCGTGTTGTCGGCGAAACTGGGTTACAAGCCAAAGAACCCGGTCAGCGGCTTGACCGACGCGCAAATGGAAGAAGTCGAAGCCTTCCTCGAAGGCCTGGATAACCACGACGACGTGCAGGACATGTTTGTCGGCCTGGCGGGCTGAATCCGACCTGACCCGTGGCGAGGGAGCACGCTCCCTTGCCACGTGGCGTGTGCGCCGCTAGCGACTTGAGTCGCAGGCGGCCAACGCTTCCACGATCTCGCTGAAACCCGGTCGGGCCAGGACATCTGGCTGACAGCAGCGCGTGTGCAATTGCTCCAGTCCCACCCGACCTGCCTGGCTCAACCCCGAGTCGACCCGCTCCAGCAACTCACCCAGCAGAATCCCGAAGGCCCGCACTTCGATGCGTTGCAGCGCCCGGGTCTCCAGGGTATCGGCGGTAGCGTGGAAAGACGCTGCACCAAAGTCCCCGAGCAGGCACTCGCCGCGCTCATTGCACAGCGTGTTGTGGCCGTAGAGGTCGCCATGGGTAATGCCTTGCCGATGCAGGTGCGCAGCAGCCGAGGCGATGCCTGCGGCAATGTTCAACGCCACGGCAGCACTCAGGCGCAGGTCGTCGGTGTACACGTCACGGCTGCAAGAGGCCAGGCTGGGCAGGTCGGCCAGGTTGCGGTAGCTCGGGTCGACCAAGTGCATCACCAGCCCGGCCTGGGCTTGGGGATGGTCGACGAGGCGCCCATGGACGCGAATCAGGTTCGGATGAATGCCGGCGGTGATGCAGGCGTTCATTTCATGCAGCGGTGAGCCGTCGCTGGTCATGTGCCCTTTGTAGAGTTTTACCGCGACCGGTTGCGCCGGTTGTGCAGGGGGCTGCCATTGCGCCCGATGAATGACTCCGCTGGCGCCTTCACCCAGCGGCTGCTGCAGGTGCACGTGGGGCCAGGGAATGTTCGCCGTGGTCTCAAGGGCGCTGGCGCAGGCCTCGGTTTCCAACGGGTTGCCGGCGTAGGCCAGCCAGGCCAGTGCCGGCAAGGTCAGCAGCCACTGTGGCAATTCGGTCAACTGGTTGGCAGCGATGCGGATCAGTTCCAGCTGATGGCACTGGCTCAAGCTGGCGGGCAGGTGTCGCAGACGATTGCCCGCCAGCATCAATTTTTGCAGGAGCGGGCGTTCGCCCAGCTCACTCGGCAACTCGCCGATGTGGTTGTCGGTCAGGATCAACCAACGCAGCAGCGGCGGCAGGGCGGCGGCAGGGACCCGCTCCAGCTGATTGGACTTGAACCCGATCATGCTCAGTTGCGCGCACTGGCCCAGGCACTCCGGCAGTTCAGTGAAGCGGTTGTTCGAGCAGAACAGCACGCGCAAACGGGTCAGGCGGTGCAGGTCATCGGGCAAGCGCTCCAGGGCGTTGCCGCTGAGGTTGAGCACTTCCAGCGAGTCCGCCAGGTCGAAGATTTCCTCGGGGAACTCCGTCAGGCCACACGACAGGTCCAGACGTTTGAGGCCTGCGAGCGCTCCGGCTCGCAGTTGTGCAAGGGTATGCATGGACAGATCCAACCAGTGAAAAGAGAGCAGTGTGTCGCCCTGACAGGCGTGGCCATGATAGCGGCAAATACCGGCTCAGCGGCGTAATGCCAGCTTGGGACGTCGAACACTTATCCCGTGGCGAGCGAGCTTGCTCGCGCTGGTCTGCGCAGCAGGCCAAAAACGGCTCACCGGATGTTATCTGAAAGACTGCACAGTCTTCTCAGGGCCGCTTCGCGCCGTAACGGGAGCAAGCTCCCTCACCACGGAAATCGCGCTCACCCAGAGGATCAGGAGCTTGTCCTGGTCGTACAGCACATCGATCAGGTTGATGAAACGCTGTTGAACGGCAATTTAGCGCAACGGCATTCTGGACGTCGGGTTCTAGAACCGCAGCGTCTGCTTGATCACTTGGGTGGCCGGGCCCCGGGCTTCGCTGACCATTGCATAGTTGTACCCGGCCCCTGACCAGTACTGCGCCTGCAATTCACCGTCGCTGCGACTGCCACGGGGCAACAGATTGTTCCGGGGGCCGGGTGGCCGAATGTAGAAACTGATCTTGCTGCCCTGCGGGTTCTCGTACATCACCATGGCCGCCGGGCCTTGATCGGTGCTCAGCAAACGCCCGCTGACCGGTTTGAACCCTGAGGGGGAGAGGTCCGGCAGGCGATTGGCCCGGGTGAAGTAATGGTCAAGCCAACCTTGTACGTCGCCGTCGTCCGCGACCTTGTAATCGGCCGGCAGAATGCCTTGCTGGGCGAACATCCGATACGCCTGCATCGCGTCGGTCATCGGCGGTGTGCTCCCGGTCAGGCTCATCTCGCGTGCTTGCCAGCCACTCAGGCCACCGACACTGACCGCGATCAGCAGCACCGCGGCACTGGCCAGATGACGCCGGGACTGGCGTTTGAGGTGTTGGCGAATCATGCCGGGGTCCAGGTCCGGGTTGGCCGGTTGCTGCATTGCTCCGCCCAACGCGGCGCGCAGTTGCTGGGCGTCCTGCTGCCAGGCGCGGACCTGGACGGTCATCTGCGGATTGGCCGCCAGCCAGGTTTCCACCAGGCGCCGGTCGGCCTCGTTGAGTTGGTGGTCGACGTAGGCGTGCAGGTCATTGACCTCGGGGGGCATGCTGATCATTTGAGTATCCGCAGAGTAGGGCTGCTGATTTCGCCATCGCTGAGCTGGCGCAAGGCTTGGCGCGCGCGGGACAGGCGAGACATCACGGTACCGGTGGGGACGTCGAGGATCTCGGCGACCTCTTTGTAACTCAAGCCTTCCACCGAAACCCAGAGCAACAGCGCGCGTTGTTCGGTGGGCAGTCGGTCGAAGGCTTCCAGTGTCGATTGCGCGATGACGGTGCGTTCCAGCGAAGGCTGTGGGTCATCGCGCCCGGTGAAAAATTCCAGCATCCGGGCATAGCGCCTCGAGCGACGGTGGGCATCGAGAAATTGCCGATACAGGATCGCGAACAGCCACGCGCGCACGTCGCCTTCCGGGCGCTTGCTCCCCCAGCTCGACAGTGCGCGTTCCAGCGACGATTGCACCAGATCGTCAGCGTTGCCGGGATGGCGTGTCAGGGACACGGCAAAGCGCCGCAGCCTGGGGATGAGTTCACGTAACTGTTCGTCGAGCGGGTTCATGGTGGGCTGGCCAGTCACTGTGTTGGGGACCCGGGAGACGCTTGGCAAGGGAGGTTATTCCAGCCGCGGAAAAATAAACACCATGCCAATGGAATAAACCGGCAGCGCTTTCGTCTGATTGATCCTTCCCACAGGCCCGCTGCGGCCCTGGAGTCTTTTATGGTTGATCATGCACCGCCACCCGACAAAATACCCCTGAGCCCTGGGAGCCTGATCCTGCGCCTGGCGGGGATCTGCGTGGTGATTGCGGCCTTGGCCGGGGCCTTTGCCTACGTCAATGGCACACTGGACCCACAGCGTCTGACCCCCAAGGCGCTGGTCAATGTGCTGGAGACCAACAACGGTGTTCACCCAGGCTTTCGACGCAATCACGCCAAAGGGGTGTGCGTGATCGGTTACTTCGAAAACTCCGGAGAGGCGCGTCAGTATTCCACTGCGCAGGTCTTCAGCGCGGCATGGACGCCGGTGGTTGGGCGCTTTGCGTTGCCCAGTGGTAACCCCTACGCCCCTGACAGCAGTGTGCCGATCCGCAGCCTGGCGTTGCGTTTCACCCAGGCCAACGGCCAGCAATGGCGCACGGGCATGAACAGCATGCCGGTGTTCCCGGTGGGGACGCCTGAAGCCTTCCTTCAGTTGCAACAGGTGCAGACCCCCGATCCCGCGACTGGCAAACCTGATCCGGCCGCCGCACCGGCATTTTTCGCCGCGCACCCGGAAACCGCGCCCTTCCTGAAATGGGTGAAGTCGACCAGGCCTTCGGCCAGTTACGCGACCGAGAGCTATAACGGCATTAACGCGTTCTACCTGGTCAACGCAGCAGGTCAGCGCCAGGCGGTACGCTGGGGCGTGGTGCCCGTCACCCGGGACGCTGCGGGCGCCAGTGCACCGCAAGGCGCGGACTTCCTGGAACAGGACTTGCTCCAGCGCTTGAGCAGCGGCCCTTTGCGTTGGCAGTTGAACATCACGCTGGCGGCGCCCTCGGACCCGACCCATGACGCGAGCAAGGCGTGGCCTGCCGACCGCACCGTCCTGAATGCCGGGACCCTGGTCCTGGAGCGTGCCCAGGCGCAGGACAGCGGCGAATGCCGCGACATCAACTACGACCCGCTGATCTTGCCGGCAGGCATCGAAGGCTCGGATGACCCGCTGTTGGCGGCGCGTTCAGCGGTCTACGCCAACTCCTACCTGCGGCGTACCCAGGAAGTCAGCCAGTTGCCCACCGCCAGACAGGAGCCTGCACAATGAGCGCGTACCCGAACCACTTTGCGCCGCTGGCGCGGCTGCTGCACTGGCTGATGGCATTGATGATCATCGCGATGTTGTTTATCGGCGCCGGTATGGTCGCCTCGGTGTCCGAGCGCCATGCCTGGCTGATCCACCTGCACAAGCCCTTGGGCATCGCGATCCTGCTGTTGGTGATCGTGCGACTGGTGGTGCGCTTTTCGACTCGCCAGCCACCGTTGCCCGCCGATTTGCCGGCCTGGCAGGTACTGGCGGCCAGGGCCTCCCATGTGTTGCTGTATGCCTTGATGCTGACCTTGCCGCTGCTGGGCTGGGCGATGATTTCGGCGGCAGGCGACCCGGTGATGCTCGCCAGTGCCTGGCAGCTGCCGTCGATTGTGCCGGCCAATACCGCGCTGTTTGCCTTCCTGCGCAAGGCTCACGGCTATCTGGCGTACCTGCTGTTCCTGACCGTGCTGGTGCATCTGGCCGCGGCGCTGTTCCATGGCTGGGTGCGCCGTGACGGCGTGTTGCAGAGCATGTTGGCTGGCAAGGATCACTGATCGGGCAGGGCGGTGCAGCGTTGCGTTGCACCGCTGTTATCAGGCCTTTGGAACTGCGCTCCCAGGACGGGCGCTTGCTGGGGCCGGAGGATTGCCGGCGGATCGCGGCGTCTGAGTGAGGTCATGGCGGCATGTCGTGGAGGCATGCCGCCATGCCAGGGGATCAGCGCAAGGCGCCGACCATATCGGCCACCGTCGACAAGACATCCTTGCCCAACTGCATCGAACGTTTGCCGGACCAGCCGGTGTGGGCGTTGGGGGCGTCGTTGTTGTCCTTGAACGGCATTTCCAGGGTCAGCGACAGGCAGTCGAACTGTTCGCCGACGCTGTTGCAGGCCAGGGTCATGTTGGCCTTGCCCGGCTCGTCACGGGTATAGCCGTGGGTGGTCTGGAAATCGCGGGTCTTGTGTTTGAGGTGGCTGCGGAAATGCTCCTCAAGCTTTGCAATCCGTGGCGTATAGCCCGGGTTGCCTTCACATCCGGCGGTAAACACGTAGGGGATTTCTTCATCGCCGTGGATATCGAGGAACAGGTCGACGCCGTACTTTTCCATTTGCTGCTGTACGAAGAACACTTCCGGGCTGATGTCCGGGCTGGCGCTCTGCCAGGCGCGGTTGAGGTCCTGGCCCATGGCGTTGGTGCGCAGGTGACCGTGAAAGGCACCGTCCGGGTTCATGTTCGGCACCAGGTACAGGTCGGCGCTGGCCAGTAATTTGTTCAGCTCAGGGTCGTTGTGCTGTTGCAGGCGCTCGATGACCCCTTCCATGAACCACTCGGCCATGTGTTCGCCGGGATGCTGCTGGGCGATGATCCAGACCTTGCGCTGGCCTTCGGCACCACTGCCTTTGCGCAGCAGTTGAATGTCACGACCTTCGATGCTTTTGCCGGTGGCCAGCAACTCGGTGCCGGCCTTGGTCAGCGCTTGTTCGATCAGCCAGTCATGGCGACCGCGGCTGTAGGGTTCAAAGTAGGCAAACCAGGCGTGCGTCTGGGTGGCTTCCAGGCTGAAGCGCAGGCAATCGCCTTCAAAGATCGTCGGGACGCGGAACCAGTTCACGTGGTCGTAGGAGGCTACGGCCTGATAACCGTCCCAGGCTTTGTTGTACGAGGATTTGCTGGCGTTGTTCAGGCGAAACCAGTGCTCCTGCCCCACATGCAGGCCGCTGGCCTTGAAATGAAACCATTGGAAGTGCTGACTGCGGGTATCGGGCTTGATGGCCAGCAAGGCCTGTAACGGATTGCTGAGGTCCAGCACCTCTATGTTGCCGCTGTCGAAATTGGCAGTGATATCAAAGGAGCGTTGAGCCACGGTCATAATCTCATCCTGGATATGATTGTTATGGCGCTTACTTTACACGCAAGGGAGGGGGAAGGCTGAGGGCAATTTGCGGGGTGTTGAGGGGGGGCGTCGTCCTTGACGCAGCCGCAGCTTAGTGACTATGCGATTGATTCTCAAGTGCTATTTTCCATTGCCTGTAAGGCGTCTTCTCACTGCCGTGTTGCAAAAAGATGCTCTTTTGATATCATCCGCGCCATCGAATTCAGCAGTACCCGACTTCATTAGCCTGAAGCCAAAGCCAGAATAACTGGCAAAAAAAAGACCCGGCAAAAAGCCGGGTCAAAAACCGTGATTAGCCTGATGAGGAGATATTCGAAGAGTCCGACCTAAGGTCTCTTGGGATATCGACTGATCTCGCGACCAGCTGATGCAATAATAATCATTATCATTTGCAAGTCAAATGTTTTCACCTGCCTCATAGGAAATATTTTTCCTGTCGCCTTGCAAGACGCCTGCGGTTTGACCTGAAACCCGGCGTTGACGCTAATATTTCCCGCTCAATCCGCTCGATTGCCGTCCAGGGATCGTTCCACCATGGCCTTGGCCATGTCGATCATGTGAACCACCGTCAAGACCAGATCGCGGCTGGCGCCCTGCAGGCTGTTCGCCGACTCGTTGGCGCTCGCCGCTGCACAGCGCAGCAGGCCTGAGGCATGGACCAGGGCTTCCTCGCTGCTGACGTGACGTTTGACGTTGAACAAGCGTTCCGTGACATCCCATTCCGAAACAGTTGGTTTCAAGTAATAGTCGAGGGCGCGCTGGGTAGCGGCACAGTCCTTGAGTGAGGTGAAGCTGGTGTCGATTTCCTGCTCTTGCGGGTTTTTGTCGATGTTATCCATGGTGAGGTCTTACTCCATGAGAGGGGGCGTAGGGTCAGGTCAAATATTAGTACCAATCGTATTTATGACGAAAAATTAAATACTACAATGTGTGTGTTGAGGGTCTGGTCACGGGAAGTATCGTTCCGCCCATGGATAAATGGATTGAATTGGTCAAGGCCAAGATGAGTGAGCTACGGATCACTCAGGAAAAACTCGCTGAACGCCTCGCCATGTCGCAGGGCGGCGTCGGTCATTGGTTGAACAAGCGTCGGCAGCCGAGCCTCGACGACATGAACCGGGTGCTCCGGGAACTGGGAATGGGGTTTCTTGAGGTGGCCCTGGTGATCAGGGAAACCGAGGCGGCGAAAGTCGATGACGAAGCGGATGAGGATGAAATGCCGCTGGCGCAAAAGTACAACCCGTACTTTCGTTACCCGGTGAGCGACTGGCGGGGGCTTTGCGAAGTGCGTGAAACGACAGCACCCACCTACGGCAAGGGGCGCTCCGAATTGTCGGATTACCATGCCCGCGGGCCGGCGTTCTGGCTGGTCGTGGTGGGCGATGCGATGACGGCACCCAGCGGACCGAGCATTGCTCAGGACATGCTGATCCTGGTCGACCCGGCCGTCGAGGCGGTGCCTGGCAAACTGGTGATCGCCCAATGGTCCGGCAGCGCCGAGGCGACCTTCCGCAAGTTGATAGAAGAGGGCGGCCAGCGTTACCTCGTGCCGCTGAACCCGACCTATCCCAAGGCCCTGATGACCGACGACTGCCACATCATCGGCGTGGTGGTGCAGGCTACCGCGAAGTTCTGATCAGCGAGGTCCTGGCGCGCAGGACCTCTCTGGCAGTGGGTGGTGGTTAGTCGAACTCCACCAGCGCACTGCCTTCGTTGACCATCTCACCTTCCTGGCAATACAAGGCCTTGACCACGCCGGCATGGGGTGCACGGATGCTGTGCTCCATTTTCATGGCTTCGAGTACCACCAATTGTGCCCCGGCTTCGACGGTCTGTCCCGGCTCCACCAGGACGCGCACGATGCTGCCGTTCATCGGCGCGGTCAACCCGCCGTGGTGGCTATGGCTGGCTTCGACTGCGGCAATCGGGTCGTACTGCTTGACGCTGTGCAGTTCGCCTTCCCATTGCAGGTACAGGCTGTCGCCGTGGCGGATTGCGCGATGCTGGCGGCGCAGGCCGTGATGCTCCACCCGCAACTGTTCATCGACCAGTTCGGCATGACGCCTGTCAGCCGGGGCCAGGGTGACGGCCCGATCCTGGCCCTCACAGCTCAAGTGCAGCGTGGTTTCGGCGGGTAATCCGGCGCGGAACCCGTTGCCAATGGCCCAGGGTGAACCCGGGTCATCGCTGCGTACGCTGTGTGCCTGGCTTTGCGCAAACGCTTGAGCGGCGGCCTGCCAGAACTCATCGCTGAGTTCGCGGGAAGCGGGCAGCAATTGCTCCTGGTAGCGCGGGATAAACCCGGTGTCCAGTTCAGCGGCGGCGAATGCCGGGTGAGCGACGATTCGGCGCAGAAAGCTGATGTTGGTCTTCAGGCCGCCAATGGCGAACTCGTCGAGCATGCTCAGCAGGCGCAAGCGTGCCTGTTCGCGATCCTCGCCCCAGGCAATGAGCTTGCCGAGCATCGGGTCGTAGAACGGTGAAACGGTGTCGCCTTCCTCGACGCCGCTGTCCACACGACGGCCAGGACCGGCGGCGGACTCACGGTACAGCGCCAGATGGCCGGTGGCCGGGAGGAAGTCATTGCCCGGGTCTTCGGCGTACAACCGCACTTCAATCGCATGGCCGATCAACGGCACCTGCGCCTGGGTCATCGGCAGCGGCTCGCCCTGGGCGACGCGGATCTGCCAGGCGACCAGGTCGAGGCCGGTGATGGCCTCCGTGACCGGGTGTTCGACTTGCAGGCGAGTGTTCATCTCCATGAAGAAGAACTCACCCCGCGAATCGAGCAGGAACTCCACGGTACCGGCGCCGACATAGCCAATGGCTTGCGCGGCACGGACCGCCGCCTCGCCCATGGCCTTGCGCAGTTCCGCGCTCAGGCCGGGGGCAGGGGCCTCTTCGACGACTTTCTGGTGACGACGCTGGATCGAGCAGTCACGCTCATTGAGGTACAGGCAGTTGCCGTGTTGATCGGCGAACACCTGGATTTCCACGTGGCGTGGCTTGAGCAGGTACTTCTCCACCAGCATCCGCGAGTCGCCGAACGACGACAGGGCTTCACGCTGGGCCGAGGCCAGGGCTTCGGCCAGCTGGCTGACGTCCTCGACCACTTTCATGCCTTTGCCACCACCGCCGGCCGTTGCCTTGAGCAGGACCGGGTAGCCGATGCGCTGGGCGGCGTCGCGGAAGGTTTCCAGGTCCTGGGCTTCGCCGTGGTAACCCGGTACCAGCGGCACGCCGGCGGTTTCCATCAAGGCCTTGGCCGCGGATTTGCTGCCCATGGCGTCGATGGCCGACGCGGGTGGGCCGAGGAAAATCAGGCCGGCCGCTTCAATGGCGCGGGCAAAGCCGGCGTTTTCCGAGAGGAAACCATAGCCCGGGTGAATCGCCTGGGCGCCGCTGGCTTTGGCGGCGGCCAGCAGTTTGTCGATTTGCAGGTAGCTGTCAGCCGCCTTGCTGCCGCCCAGGTCCACGCGGATATCCGCTTCGCGGCTGTGCCGTGCGTCCCGGTCGGTGGCACTGTGCACGGCCACGGTGGTCAGGCCCAGGGCTTTGGCGGTGCGCATCACACGGCAGGCGATTTCGCCACGGTTGGCCACCAGCAGGGTGGTGAGTACAGGTGCGCTCATCAACGCGGCTCCTTGGTGGTGGATTCGACCTGCCAGCTCGGCGGCCGTTTTTGCAGAAAGGCACGCAAGCCTTCCTGCCCCTCGGGGCTGACCCGGATCCGCGCGATGGCATTTTCGCAATAACGGCGCAGCGCGGGGTTCAGGGCGCCGTTGCCGACCTCACGCAGCAGTTCCTTGCTTGAGCGCATGGCCTGCGGGCTGTTGAGCAACAGGTTATTGATCCAGTGCTCGACCTGTGGCTCCAGTTCGCCCACCGGATAGCTTTCGCTGAGCAGGCCGATTTCCCGGGCGCGTACGCCGCTGAAGCGTTCTGCCGTCAAGGCATAACGACGGGCTGCGCGCTCGCCGATGGCTTGTACGACGAAGGGGCTGATCACCGCGGGAGCCAGGCCGATGCGCACTTCCGACAGGCAGAACTGCGCGTCATCGGCACCGATGGCCATGTCGCAGCAACTGATCAGGCCCAGGGCGCCGCCATAGGCCGCACCTTGCACCACCGCCAGGGTCGGGATCTTCAGCTTGGCCAGGTTGTACATCAACTCGGCGAGCTCGCGGGCGTCATCCAGGTTGGTGTGGTAGTCGAGTTCGGCCGACTGCTGCATCCAGGACAGGTCCGCACCGGCGCTGAAATGCTTGCCGCGTCCGCGCACCAGCAGAAAACGCAGGTTCGGGTCGCCCTGAACCTTGTCCAGGGCCAGGATCAGCTCGCGAATCATTTCGGCGTTGAAGGCGTTGTTCTTCGCTTCGCGACTGAGCCACAGCGTGGCGAAACCACGGGGGTCGGTCAGCAGTTCCAGGGTATTGAAGTCGCTCATGGTTTTCTCCAGATCACATCCGGAACACGCCGAAGCGGCTCGGTTCGATAGGGGCGTTCAGCGAGGCGGACAACGCCAGCGCCAGCACGTCGCGGGTTTGCGCCGGGTCGATGACGCCGTCATCCCACAAGCGAGCGCTGGAGTAGTAGGGGTGGCCCTGTTCTTCATACTGGTCGAGGATCGGTTGCTTGATCTCGGCTTCCTGCGCGGCACTGAAAGGGTGTCCGCCGCGCTCGGCCTGTTCGCGCTTGACCTGCACCAGCACGCCGGCGGCCTGTTCGGCGCCCATCACGCCAATACGTGCGTTCGGCCACATCCACAGGAAGCGCGGGTCGTAGGCCCGGCCGCACATACCGTAGTTACCGGCACCGAAGCTGCCACCGATGATCATGGTGAATTTTGGCACCTTGGCGCACGCCACGGCGGTCACCAGCTTGGCGCCGTGCTTGGCGATACCGCCGGCCTCGTATTTCTGGCCGACCATGAAGCCGGTGATGTTTTGCAGGAACAGCAGGGGAATCCCGCGCTGGCAGGCCAGTTCGATGAAGTGCGCGCCTTTTTGCGCGGCCTCGGCGAAGAGGATGCCGTTGTTGGCGAGTATCGCGATGGGATAGCCGTGCAGATGGGCGAAACCACAGACCAGTGTGGTGCCAAACAGCGCCTTGAATTCGTCGAACACCGAACCATCCACCAGGCGTGCGATCACTTCGCGCACATCGAAGGGTTGCTTGGCGTCGGCCGGGACCACGCCGTACAGCTCGTCGCTGGCGAACAGCGGGGCAATCGGCGCGCGCTGCTGCAGCTCACCGAGTTTGCGCCAGTTGAGGTTGGCAACGCTGCGTCGGGCCAGCGCGAGGGCGTGTTCATCGCTGTCGGCGTAGTGGTCGGCCACTCCGGAAATCTTGCAATGCACATCGGCACCGCCCAGGTCTTCGGCACTGACCACTTCGCCGGTGGCGGCCTTCACCAGCGGTGGGCCGGCGAGGAAAATAGTGGCCTGCTCGCGCACCATGATCGCTTCGTCGGCCATGGCCGGCACATAGGCGCCGCCCGCGGTGCACGAGCCCATGACCACCGCGATCTGCGGGATGCCCATGGCGCTCATGTTGGCCTGGTTGAAGAAGATTCGCCCGAAGTGTTCGCGGTCCGGAAAGACTTCATCCTGACGGGGCAGGTTGGCGCCACCGGAGTCCACCAGATAGATGCACGGCAAGCGATTCTGCTGGGCAATGGTCTGGGCGCGCAGGTGTTTTTTCACCGTCAGCGGGTAGTACGAGCCGCCTTTGACCGTGGCATCGTTGGCGACGATCATGCATTCGACGCCCTCGACCCGGCCGATGCCGGCGATCACCCCGGCGGCCGGAACCTCTTCGCCATAGACTTCATACGCGGCCAGCTGGCTGATTTCCAGGAAGGGCGAACCCGGATCGAGCAAGCGGTTGATCCGCTCGCGGGGCAGCAGTTTGCCCCGCGAGGTGTGCCGTTCCTGGGCCTTGGCGCCACCGCCTTGCTGGACCTGGGCGAGCAGGGTGTGCAGCGCATCGACCTGGGCAAGCATTGCCGCGCTGTTGCTGGCGAACTCCGCCGAACGGGGATTGAGCTGGGTGTGCAAAATCATGGGCTACTCCGTAGCAGCTTCAAGTTTCAAGCTACAAGCTACAAGTCAGAAGCAAGAGCGCAGTCCTCTTGCAGCTTGACGCTTGCCGCTGACGAAATTTATTTCGTTTCGTTGAACAGTTCGCGGCCGATGAGCATGCGACGGATCTCACTGGTGCCCGCGCCGATTTCATACAGCTTGGCGTCACGCAGCAGACGGCCAGCGGGGAACTCGTTGATGTAACCGTTACCCCCCAGGATCTGGATCGCGTCGAGGGCCATTTGCGTGGCGCGTTCGGCGCTGTAGAGGATCACGCCGGCAGCGTCCTTGCGGGCGGTTTCACCACGCTCGCAGGCCTGGGCCACGGCATACAGGTAGGCGCGGCTGGCGTTGAGCTGGGTGTACATGTCGGCGACCTTGCCCTGGATCAGCTGGAATTCACCGATGCTTTGGCCGAACTGCTTGCGGTCGTGGATGTACGGAACAATCAGGTCCATGCACGCTTGCATGATCCCGGTAGGGCCGCCGGAGAGCACCACGCGCTCGTAGTCGAGGCCGCTCATCAGTACTTTCACGCCACCGTTGAGCACGCCCAGGATGTTTTCTTCCGGGACTTCAACGTCGTCGAAGAACAGCTCGCAGGTGTTGGAACCCCGCATGCCGAGCTTGTCGAACTTGTTGCTGCGGCTGAAGCCTTTCCAGTCGCGCTCGACGATAAACGCGGTGATGCCGTGCGGGCCCTTCTCCAGGTCGGTCTTGGCGTAGATCACATAGGTGTTGGCGTCCGGACCGTTGGTGATCCAGGTCTTGCTGCCGTTGAGCACGTAGTGGTCGCCACGCTTGTCGGCGCGCAGCTTCATCGAGACCACATCGGAACCGGCATTGGGTTCGCTCATGGCCAAGGCGCCGATGTGTTCGCCACTGATCAGCTTGGGCAGGTACTTGGCCTTCTGCTCATGGGTGCCGTTGCGGTTGATCTGGTTGACGCAGAGGTTGGAGTGGGCGCCGTAGGACAAGGCGACAGAGGCCGAACCGCGGCTGATTTCTTCCATGGCCACGACGTGGGCCAGGTAGCCCAGGCCGGCACCACCGTATTCTTCCGGCACGGTGATCCCCAGCAGGCCCATGTCGCCGAACTTGCGCCACAGGTCCGCCGGGAACAGGTTATCGATATCGATCTGTGCGGCTCGCGGTGTGATCTCTTTGGCGACGAATGCGCGGACCTGGTCACGCAGCATGTCGATGGTTTCGCCGAGGGCAAAGTTCAGGGTCGGATAGCTCATGGGGGCACCTTCACACTTGTTTTTATCAATGGAGAATCGGCCTGTGAATCGTGCCGAGTCGACTGTCACCTTTACGTTAACGTAAACCTGTGACGAATGGCTGTCAATCGCCCTTTACGTTAACGTCAACTTGAGCGAGAGTAGGGGCAGTTCTGAAAGACCAGCGTCGCTTTGGGGGGTGAGAAAACACGCTCATTCACCGACAGGCTTCGCTCCTACAAAAAAGACAATATAGGGGTCGTCATGGATCAACACAGTGCTCACCCACAGCACAGCTACAGCCGCGGTTCGCAGGACAAAGCCTTGCTGGCGATGACCATTGGCCAGGCGTTCGACAACACGGTCGCCAAGTACCCACGGGGCGAAGCGCTGGTCGTGCGTCATCAGCAATTGCGCTACACCTGGACGCAGTTGGCGCATGCCGTCGAGCTGCACGCCAGGGCGATGTTGGCGCTGGGCCTGCAGGCGGGGGACCGCCTGGGCATTTGGGCGCCGAACTGCGCGCAGTGGTGCATCAGCCAATTTGCCAGCGCAAAAATCGGGGTGATTCTGGTCAACATCAACCCGGCCTACCGCAGCTCGGAACTCGAGTATGTGCTCAAGCAGTCCGGCTGTCAGTGGCTGGTGTGCGCCGGTTCGTTCAAGACCTCCGATTACCACGCGATGCTGCAGGGACTGGCACCGGAGTTGGCCGAGCACGCCATCGGTCAGTTGCAGTCTGAGCGCCTGCCGGATCTGCGCGGCGTGATCAGCCTCGACCCGCAGCCACCGTCCGGTTTCCTGCCATGGTCGCAACTGGCGGATCTGGGCGCCGGCGTTCCGGTGGAACAACTCAAGGCGCGGCAGAACAGCCTGCATTTCGACCAGGCGGTGAACATCCAGTACACCTCCGGCACGACCGGGTTCCCCAAGGGCGCGACCCTCAGTCACTACAATATTCTGAATAACGGTTACATGGTCGGTGAAAGCCTGGGGCTGACCGAGCACGACCGCCTGGTGATTCCGGTGCCGTTGTATCACTGCTTCGGCATGGTCATGGGCAACCTGGGTTGCATCACCCATGGCACCACCATGATTTACCCCAATGACGCATTCGATCCATTGCTGACACTCGAGACCGTGGCCCAGGAAAGCGCCACCGGGTTGTACGGCGTGCCCACCATGTTCATCGCCTTGCTCGATCAGCCACGTCGTGCGGAGTTCGACCTGTCGACGCTGCGCACCGGGATCATGGCCGGGGCGACCTGCCCGATCGAAGTGATGCGGCGGGTCATCAACGAAATGCACATGAGTGAAGTGCAGATTGCCTACGGCATGACTGAAACCAGTCCGGTGTCATTGCAGACCGGTCCTTCAGACGAACTGGAACTGCGGGTGACCACCGTCGGCCGCACGCAGCCGCAACTGGAAAGCAAAATCATCGATGAGGCGGGCAACCTGGTCCCGCGCGGCACCATCGGCGAGCTCTGCACCCGTGGCTACAGTGTGATGCTCGGTTACTGGAACAACCCGCAGGGCACGGCCGATGCCATCGATCAGGCTGGCTGGATGCACACCGGCGACCTGGCGACCATGAACGAAGAGGGCTACGTGTGCATCGCCGGGCGCAACAAGGACATGATCATTCGCGGCGGTGAAAACATTTACCCGCGTGAGCTGGAAGAGTTTTTCTTCACCCATCCGGCGGTGGCGGATGTGCAGGTGATCGGTATTCCGTGCGAGAAGTATGGCGAGGAGATTGTGGCCTGGATCAAGCTCCACCCTGGCCATACCGCCAGCGAGCAGGAGCTGCAAGCCTGGTGCAAGGAGCGCATCGCGCACTTCAAGACGCCGCGTTACTTCAAGTTTGTCGATGAATTCCCGATGACCGTGACCGGCAAGATCCAGAAATTCAAGATGCGCGAGGTCAGTATCGAGGAGTTGAAAGCCAGCAAGGGATAACCACATTCTTGTGTAGGAGCGAGCGTGCTCGCGATGGACGTTAACGATGACGCGTGCTTTCTGGATAAGCGCGGCGCTATTGAGTTCATCGCGAGCAAGCGGAATCTGCGCGAGGTCGGTGGAAAACCTGAACACCAGACAGCACAAAGGGGAGCCGAAGCTCCCCTTTAATTTATTGCTGCATGCTCTTTTTTTATTATTAAGGGGCGGTCTGTTGTTGTTTTTGGCAACCGTGACCCTTTACCGCTGTTTTGTGCGACCCCCATGCGGGGTCAAGAGCAAACGTATTTTTTTGAGCGCTGATCTGCTTTTTCGCCAAGCGATCCAACCAGTTCGGGAGCTACCTGAAGGTAGTTTTATTGTTCTCTGCCCGGTTGCGGGTGACTGCATGCAGCACCCTGAAAGCACACCTTCTCCAAAAAAATCTGTTAGCTGCGTCTCTGCCGTGTTGTTTTTGTTATGTCAGAGTCGTTACGTCTTATTTTTATTAGGTTTGCCGCTTTTTTTGTTCTTGTTATGCCATAGAGATAGCAGAACCCGTGCCAACTTTTAAAAATCCTTTAAAATCAATGATTTACAATTTTGCGTGTTCATTCGCTAAATTTTTTTCGGTCAGTTTGTTTCCGTGTTACTCGTTTTGTTGCGGGGCGGTAACACACCCCCGACACATTATTGTGCGCTACGGGCCTTGGCCACGCGTGAACCCGTTGGGCGGCCCAGAACGGTGCAAATCTGCTGGCCGGCCAGCAGCAATTGCTCCATGTCGACGCCAGTCTCGATGCCCAGGCCATTGAGCAGGTACAGCACATCTTCCGTGGCGACGTTACCGCTGGCGCCCTTGGCGTAGGGGCAGCCCCCCAGGCCGGCGACGGAGCTGTCAAATACTGCGATCCCTTCCAGCAGGCTGGCGTAGATGTTCGCCATGGCCTGGCCATAGGTGTCGTGGAAGTGCCCGGCGAGCTTGTCCCGTGGCACGTCGGCGGACACCACTTCAAACATCTTGCGGGTGGCGCCAGCGGTACCGGTACCGATGGTGTCGCCCAGGGACACTTCGTAGCAGCCCATGGCATACAGCTCGCGGGCGACCATTGCCACCTGCTCCGGCGCGACTTCACCTTCATAGGGGCAGCCGAGTACGCAGGACACGTAACCGCGCACGCTGACGCCATGCTGCCTGGCGGCGTCCATGATCGGCACGAAACGCTCCAGGCTTTCACTGATCGAGCAATTGATGTTGCGCTGCGAGAATGCCTCGGACGCGGCGGCGAACACCGCGACTTCCTTGACCCCGGCCGCCATCGCGTCCTCGAATCCGCGCAGGTTGGGGGCCAGGGCGCCATAGGTCACGCCGGGTTTGCGCTGGATCCGTGCGAACACTTCGGCGGAGCCGGCCATTTGCGGTACCCACTTGGGTGACACGAAACTGCCGACTTCTATATAGCCGAGGCCGGCAGCGCTCAGCGCATCGACCAATTGCACCTTGTCGGCGACGCTGATGGGCTGGGCTTCATTCTGCAGGCCATCGCGCGGGCCGACTTCGATCAGGCGTACATGGGAGGGGAGGGACATGGGCGTTGACCTGTTGTCATTGTCTGAGTGTTCGGAGATCCCTGTGGGGGGGTGAGCAAGCCCGGCTCCCCATTGGGCGTAGTGTTTCTACTGGACGGCCTGCTGGTTCTTGATCGTCTGCTCCAGCGCATGGACACAGCGCTCTTCGGCGGTGTCGAGCTCCAGCTTCATCTGTTCGATGTCCAGCAGTTGCTGTTCAAGCTGTTCGCGGCGTTCGCTGATTTTCGCCAGCATGCTGTGCAATTGCTTGGTGTTACCGCTGGTGGGGTCGTAGAGTTCGATCAGTTCGCGGCATTCGGCCAGGGAAAAACCGATGCGCTTGCCCCGCAGGATCAGTTTCAGGCTGACCTTGTCCCGCGGCGAATAGATGCGCTCCTGACCGCGTCGCTCGGGGCTCAGCAAGCCTTGTTCTTCGTAAAAGCGAATGGCGCGGGTGGTGATGTCGAGCTCGCGGGCGAGGTCGGAAATGCTGTAGGTCTGGCTGCTCATGGGCGCGCTCAAGAAAGGGACTTGGGACTAAACTAATGTCAGGTTGACGTAAACGTCAAGCAGCGTTTGCGCGGGCCAGCCCGTCCCCGCGGGTATCGCATTGAACCTGTGGAAGAGGGCCGGGCGGCGTACCGCTCGCCTGCGATGAACGAGGACAGGACCTGTCAGGCTGCCCCCTCGCGATTACACCTTGTCCAGTTTCTTCTCATTGGCCGTCACCTGCTGGCACAACTCGATCATCTGCTCGCGCATCCAGCGGTTGGCCGGGTCCTGGTCAGTGCTTTCGTGCCAGTAGAGGTGGGTTTCCACCGGTGGCACGTCATTGACCGGGAGCAGGAAGGACTGCAGGTCATGACGACGGGCGAAACGTTCCGGTACGGTCATCACCATGTCGGTTTGTTGTAACACCTGGGAGGCCATCAGGTAATGCTGGGAACGCAGGGCAATCTTGCGTTGGATGCCCATTTTACCCAGGGCCAGGTCAACGTAACCCAGGCCGCTGCGCCGGCTGGAAATATGAATGTGGGTCAGTGACAGGTAGTCATCGAGGCTGAACTTCTCTTTCCCCGCCATGGGGTGGCCCTTGCGCATGGCGCAGACGTAACGGTCTTCCATCAGCTTGACATGGCGCACTTGCGGGTCGGTGTTGAGCGGGGCGTCGACGGCAAAGTCCAGGCGCCCGGCCGCCAGTTCCTTGGTGGTCTCGCGGCGCTTGGACAGGAAACTCTCGATGATCACGGTCGGTGCCAGGCGGCGCAGGCGCTGGAACAGCGGTGGCAGGATTACCGCTTCCGTGAGGTCGGTCATGCTGATGCGGTACGTCTTGACCGCCTGCAGCGGGTTGAAAATCCGGCTTTCCTGGACCGAGACGCGCAACAGCGACAGGGCGTTGCGCACCGGGCCGATGATGTTTTGCGCCATGGGCGTGGGCACCATGCCTTGGGCCGTGCGCACGAAAAGCGGGTCGTTGAAGGTCTCGCGCAGGCGGGCCAGAGCGTTTGACACCGCCGGCTGGGTAATGCCGACAATCTGCCCGGCACGGGTCAGGTTGGCTTCGGTATAGATCGCGTCGAAGACGATGAACAGGTTGAGGTCGACCTTGCTTAGATTCATAGCGTTTGGCTCTTGGCTTTTGTTATGGGAGCAGGTGGCTCGATCAGTCGATCATATATCGGTGATGAATGTTAATACACGCCGAGAATAGGTTAGATAAATTATCAAGGCTGATCTAGCATCGATTCATGACCTCAACAACGCCTCCACCACCTCGTCAAAAAAGGTAGCTGCCCATGGATTTTGCCTATTCGCCCAAGGTTCAGGAATTGCGTGAACGCGTGACTGCGTTCATGGATGCTTACGTTTATCCAGCCGAAGCGGTGTTTGAACGCCAGGTCGCCGAGGGCGATCGCTGGCAGCCGACCGCGATCATGGAAGAGTTGAAAAACAAGGCCAAGGCCGAAGGCCTGTGGAACCTGTTTTTACCGGAGTCGGAACTCGGCGCCGGCCTGACCAACCTGGAATACGCACCATTGGCGGAAATCATGGGTCGCTCGTTGCTCGGTCCCGAGCCGTTCAACTGCTCGGCACCGGACACCGGCAACATGGAAGTGCTGGTGCGTTATGCCAACGAAGAGCAAAAGCAGCGCTGGCTTGAGCCGCTATTACGCGGTGAGATTCGCTCGGCGTTCGCCATGACCGAGCCGGACGTAGCGTCCTCCGATGCCACCAACATGGCCGCCCGTGCCGAGCGCGATGGCGATGAGTGGGTGATCAACGGCAAGAAGTGGTGGACGTCGGGTGCCTGCGACCCGCGCTGCAAGATCCTGATCTTCATGGGCCTGAGCAACCCTGACGCGCCACGGCACCAACAGCATTCGATGATCCTGGTGCCGGTGGACGCCCCCGGGGTGAAAATCCTGCGTCCGTTGCCGGTGTTCGGTTACGACGATGCCCCCCACGGTCACGCTGAAGTGCTGTTCGACAATGTGCGGGTGCCGTACGAGAACGTATTGCTGGGCGAGGGCCGCGGATTCGAAATTGCCCAGGGGCGCCTTGGCCCGGGCCGGATTCACCACTGCATGCGTTCGATCGGCATGGCCGAGCGGGCACTGGAGTTGATGTGCAAGCGCTCGGTCAATCGCACTGCCTTCGGTAAGCCGTTGGCTCGCCTGGGCGGTAACATCGACAAGATTGCCGACTCGCGGATGGAAATCGACATGGCGCGACTGTTGACCCTCAAGGCCGCCTACATGATGGACACCGTGGGCAACAAAGTGGCGAAAAGCGAAATTGCCCAGATCAAGGTGGTTGCACCGAACGTCGCCTTGAAAGTCATCGACCGGGCGATCCAGATCCATGGTGGCGCGGGAGTTTCCAACGATTTCCCGTTGGCCTACATGTACGCCATGCAACGGACCCTGCGTCTGGCCGACGGCCCGGACGAAGTGCACCGCGCCGCGATCGGCAAGTTTGAAATCGGCAAGTACGTGCCCAAGGACATGCTGCGCAGCGGGCAGTAAGCCCCGGCGCGGCAGGTCACCCGCACCACCCGTCTGGCG
Organism: Pseudomonas sp. Irchel s3a18; assembly: GCF_900187535.1. Taxonomy (NCBI): domain Bacteria; kingdom Pseudomonadati; phylum Pseudomonadota; class Gammaproteobacteria; order Pseudomonadales; family Pseudomonadaceae; genus Pseudomonas; species Pseudomonas sp. Irchel s3a18. Next base: position 142,615 of record NZ_FYDV01000012.1, read on the forward strand.
TGGTTGCGGGTGATTGCCTGTGCGGTTTTTCAATCGAAGGCGATCAATCCGACCGCGCGTTCACCTCGCGACCAAACCGCTCCCGATACACCGAGGGCGGCAGTCCCACCACCGTGCGAAACGCCACCCGAAAACTCTCCACGGAACGGTAGCCGCATTGCCGGGCGATCGATTCCGTGTGGTGGGCACTGCTTTCCAGCAGCTCCCGGGCCCGGGCCAGGCGTTGTTGTTGCAACCAGGACTTGGGGGACTCGCCGGTCGCTTCACTGAAGCGTCGTAGAAAAGTGCGCTCGCTCATGGCCGCCTGGCTTGCCAGCTCACGCACACCCAAGGGCTCATGCAGGCGCTCTCGTGCCCAGTGCATGACCCGCGACAGATCGCTGCGGGGCGTACGGCTGATGGGGGCGGGAATGAATTGCGCCTGACCGCCGGTGCGTTGCGGTGACATCACCAGCCGCCGGGCCACCGAATTGGCGACCTGAGTACCGAAGTCCCTGGCCACCAGATGCAGGCACGCATCAATCCCCGCGGCGCTTCCGGCCGAGGTGATCAACTGGCCGCTATCCACGTACAAAACGTCGGGGTCCACCAGAATATTGGGGAAGCGCTCGGCCAATTCCTGGGTGTAACGCCAGTGCGTCGTCGCGCTGCGCCCGTCGAGCAGGCCGGTGGCCGCGAGGACAAACACCCCGGAGCAGATCGACAGCAGCCGTGCGCCCCGGGCATGGGCCTGGCGAAGCGCCTGCAGCAGGGCTTGCGGCACCTGCTCACTGCGGTTGCGCCAGCCGGGGATGATGATGGTCCGGGCCGTTTCCAGCCGTTCCATGCCGCCATCGGCCAGCACCTGAATGCCGCCGGTGGCGCGCATCGGTCCCGGGTCAACACCTACGATGCAGTGCTCGTACCAGGGGAAGTCGAACTCGGGCCTTGCCAGACCGAAGATCTCCACGGCAATTCCAAACTCAAAGGTACAGAGCCCGTCGTAGGCCAGAATCGCGACTAATCCGGGGTCGTTGTGCATTTGGCGGAAAGTTCCCAGTGAGTGTCGTTTGCGCCACTGTAGCGCCAACGACTATCTGGATACAGTCTTCTCACACCCATATCCGCTTTGGAGAACACCCATGACCAGTCTGGTAAACGCTGTCCCTGCCGCTTCTTCAGCCGTTGCCTTGATGCATTTCAGCAATCGCCTGACCTTTGAAACCGACTGTTCTGACGTGTTTGCCAGCCAGCAGGCCGATGAAGTGGACTTCGTCCTGCTGGATGTGCGCGGCCCGCACGCCTATGAGCGCGGTCATGTGCCGGGAGCCCTGAATATTCCGGGGCGTTTGATCACTGCGGACGTTCTGGCGGCGTACCCGAAAAGCACGTTGTTCGTGGTGTATTGCGCAGGCCCCCATTGCAATGGCGCCAACAAGGCCGCGGTGAAACTCGCGGCGCTGGAGTATCCGGTCAAGGAAATGATCGGCGGGGTGACCGGGTGGCTGGATGAAGGCTTCGAGTTGAGCCGTGCGATCGAGCGGCCGGTCAGTGCAGCGATCGGTTGTGAATGCTGATCACTGCTGGGTGTTGGGTGAGCGTTGGTTGCGACGCCAGGTGCTTGAGCGGGGGCAAGCGCTCTCGCCACAGGGGAATCGCTCAAGCCTTGGTCGCCGCGTGCCACTGATCCAGCGTCACGTGCAACCAGTCGGACACCTGACAGTAGGCCGCACTGTCGTCCTGGTCCCGGGGCAGTGGTGATGCTTGCGCGAAATGGGCGTTGAGCAAGGCGACGGACTCGGCGTTCCATTCTGGATGAAACTGCACGCCCACACGGGTCGGGCCGACAGCGTACATTTGCTGCGCGCATCGGGCGCTGCTGGCCAGCAAGTGGGCGTTGGGCGGCAGATCGATAGCATCCTCATGCCATTCCAGGACCGTCAGGGGTTGCCCATTGGCGAACGTGATGCGGGTCCAGCCGGTTTCCGGTTCCGCCATTCGCCGCACGCTGCCACCCAGGCTCAGGGCCAGCAATTGCGCACCCAGGCAAATGGCGAATACCGGCGCTCCGGCCTCGATACTGGCCGCCAGCCACTGGCGTTCTGCGGCCAGCCACTCTGGGCCGGCATTGGATTCGTAGGGCCCGCCCAGGATGATCACCGGTGCTGCACTCTCCGACGGTAGTTGACCGAGGTCGGCACGAAACACCTTGAGGGTCAGCCCTCGGGATTCGGCCCAGTCGTCAATCGCGCCCGGGCCTTCGGCGGGGTGGTGCTGGATCAGGTTCAGCGAGGTCAAGTGCTCGGGCATGATGCGGCGCTCGGTTGGCGGGTGGAGTGTTCTGTCGGCAGCTGCGTCATCTTGACCGAAAGCGCGGCGTTTCTGTAGGGCGTTGCAGCGTGCGGGTGCAGTGGACTATGGCTTGTCATACCTTCTGCTTATTTTTATAACAATTTGTCGCTTCAACATAATTCGCTTCCCGGGCGCAGCTCTAGACTGCCGGCCACTTCGATAAATACTAGCCACAAGCTATCCATCGAATGCTGCCAATAAGAGTCTCCGCACACAGGAGTTATAAATGAAAAAGCGAGTGATGCTCGGTGCCCTGGCACTGTCGATGTTGTCCCTGACCGCTGTGGCCGACGATGCCAAGCCGATCCGTCTGGGGATTGAAGCCGGCTACCCACCGTTCTCGTTCAAGACGCCTGAGGGCAAACTCTCAGGCTTTGACGTGGACATCGGCGATGCGCTGTGTGAGCAGATGAAAGTCAAATGTACCTGGGTCGAGCAAGAGTTCGATGGCCTGATCCCGGCGCTGAAGGTCAAGAAAATCGACGCGATCCTGTCGTCCATGACCATCACCGACGACCGCAAGAAGAACGTCGATTTCACCATCAAGTACTACCACACCCCGGCCCGCTTCGTGATGAAGGAAGGCACCGCGGTCAAAGACCCGCTGACCGAACTCAAGGGCAAGAAAGTCGGTGTGCTGCGCGCCAGTACCCATGACCGCTTCGCCACCGAAGTGCTGCAACCGGCCGGTATCGTGCTGGTGCGCTACGGCTCGCAGCAGGAAGCCAACCTGGACATGGTTGCCGGTCGCCTCGACGCGATGCTGGCAGACTCGGTCAACCTGGACGACGGTTTCTTGAAAACCGACGCCGGCAAGGGCTTCGCCTTCGTAGGCCCGACCTATGAAGACGCCAAGTACTTCGGCGGCGGCGCGGGTATTGCCGTGCGCAAAGGCGATCAGGCGCTGGCCGACAAGTTCAACACCGCCATCACCGAAATCCGCGCCAATGGCAAGTACAAGCAAGTGCAGGACAAGTACTTCAACTTTGACGTGTACGGCGAGTAATTTCTCCGTTCAAAAAGGTGGCTACCGTTGACGCGGTGGCCACTTTTTTTATGCCCACTTGAGTGACCCTGTCCGACCTGTTTCCCCTGGGAGCCCCCATGCAACGTATTGACCATTCACTGCCCTGGAGCCACCTCGGCACCGAGCGCACCCTGAGCGTGTTTCGTTTCGGCGCAGGTGAGCGCAAGGTCTACATCCAGGCCAGCCTGCACGCCGATGAGTTGCCGGGCATGCGCACGGCCTGGGAGCTGAAAAAACGCCTTGGCGAACTCGAAGCCCAGGGCCAGCTCAAGGGTGTGATCGAACTGGTGCCGGTGGCCAACCCGATTGGTCTGGACCAACATCTGCAAAGCGCCCACATGGGGCGTTTCGAACTGGGCAGCGGCAAGAATTTCAACCGTGCTTTTCATGAGCTCGGCGGCCCGGTCGGTGAATTGATCGGCGCTCAATTGGGTAGCGACGCCGAGGTAAACGTGGCGTTGATCCGGCAGACCATGGGCCAGGTACTTGACCGCTTGCCAGCGCCGGCTTCACAGCTGGAGGCCATGCACCGGTTGCTGCTGCGTCATGCCTGTGACGCCGACATCACCCTGGACCTGCACTGCGATTTTGAAGCCGCCATTCATCTCTATGCGTTGCCGCAGCACTGGCCGCAGTGGCAGTCGCTGGCGGCGCGCTTGAAGGCGGGCGTTGCGTTGCTGTGTGAAGACTCTGGCGGCAGTTCGTTCGATGAGTCCTGTTCGTCGCCCTGGTTGCGGTTGGCCCGGGCGTTTCCTGAGGCGGCCATTCCTCCGGCCAACCTGGCGACGACCCTGGAGTTGGGCAGCATGGGCGACACCCGGATTGATCAGGCACAGGCCAATTGCGAGGCGATTCTGGGGTTCCTGGCCGAGCAGGGGTTCATTGCCGGGCAGTGGCCGGCGGCACCGCAAGCCTGCTGTGAGGGGATGCCGTTCGCCGGTACCGAGTATCTGTTTGCGCCCCATCATGGGGTGGTGAGTTTTCTGCGCGAGGCCGGGGAGTGGGTCGAGCGGGGGGATGCGGTGTTCGAGGTGGTCGATCCGTTGAGTGATCGGGTGTCCGTGGTGTGTGCCGGGACCAGCGGGGTGTTGTTTGCGCTGGATCGCGGGCGCTATACGGAGCCGGGGATCTGGCAGGCGAAGGTGGCGGGGCGGGAGGTGATTCGGGTGGGCAAGTTGACCAATGATTGAGTCTGGTTTTGTTTGCGGAGTCCGCTGCACGAGCTGGCTTGCCTGACAGCCAGTCATTTTGTTGCAGGTGTACATATCCGTTGCTGCGGTTACGGCCTCTTATGGTTCCGCTTTTACAGCGGGTCACTTTGGCAAACGCCCCAAAGTAACCAAAGGTCTCGCCCCGAGCGTTCGGCCCCTCGCCGAGGCTCGGGGTTCCCTCTCTCCGGCATTCATCAGGGGGCATCGCCTCCGGTCGGCTTCGCTCGACCTCCTCTCGATGTGTTCGGCTGCGCCGAACGGCGCTGCGCGCCTACCCCCTGATGAACGCCTGCGTTCGGCCTGTCGAAGGGGCGGGTGGATCAAGATCAAAAGCCAAAGCCAAAGCTAGATCAAGGGCGGTAGGCGAGCTGGCGAGTTGGTGTTCGGCCTGTTGTTTCTGTGTTTCCCGGGATTCCGTGAAGAACCTTATTTCTCGCCGAGAACCTCTTTGAGCAGTGCCGCGTGGCCGGTTTTGTCGTCGGCGCGGGAGATGATTTGGACCAGCACCATGTGGGTGCCAGAGCCGGCCAGCAGGCTGGTGTTGAGGGTCGGGCCGCCGCCTTGGGTGGCGGTGAAGTCGATCTGGCGCAGGCCGAGGCCTTTGAGGGTCAGGCTCTTTTCACTTTGCTTGTTGAAATCAGGCAGGGCTTCGCGTTGTTGGCTGGCGAAGCCGGATACCGACTCGTCGAGGAATACGCTGTCGTTGTCCTTGATGTTCAGTCCGCCCGGCAGGGTGTTTTCGGCGACGATCAGCACGGTTTTGCTGTGCGGGTTGGTGTACATGGTGCCCGTTGCGCCGGAAGTGCCTTGGGCCACGTCGCCGCCGGGCAACGGGTCGGCGATGAACCCCTTGGGCAGGGTAAAGGCGAATTTCCCGCCCAGTGCCGAGACTTTCTGCTCGGAGGCGGTCTTGGCGGCAGGCTGGCTGGCGGCGAATGTGTGGGTGGCGCCAAAGGCCGTCACTGCCGTCAGGAATAGGGCAGCGGCTTTTTTACGGAAGGTGGGTTTCTTGAGCAGCGACATGCAGGGTCTCCGGGGTAATCGCGCGACGGCGGTGATCATCCCACGGGCTCGCGCCTTCACTCCAGTGCCAACTTGAGTGAAGGCTTGCCCTGCGACCTGAGGTCATGTGGTCAGGGTGCTGGCAATGTCCTGCCGGTGCGGCGCCGGGGTCAGTCAGGCTGGGCCTCGCCGGCGGCTTTCGGTGCGTTGGCGCGCGCGGTCGCGATGACGGCACCGACGATGATCAACAGCGCCGAGCCGATCAACAGCGGATTGACCGGGCTGCGCCCCATGAGGATCAACAGCAGGGTCGACATCAGCGGCGCCAGGTACGAGAGCGCGCCGAGCATCGCCAGGTTGCCGTGTTTGGTGGCGTGGTCCCAGGCGAAGAAGGCCAGCCCCACGGGGCCGAGACCGAGCGCAATGATCGCTGCCCATTGGCTGGCGTCGGGCCAGACGCTAGTTTCCAGCAGCAGATGGCAGATCAGCCCGGCCAGCGCCACCAACCCGCACATGCCACCCATGATGCTGCTGGGCACTTCGTTGAAGCGCCGATTGATCACCGAGTAACTCGACCACACCAACGCACAGCCAAGCGCCGCCAGATAGCCGGCAATGGGCATTGTCGCGACTTCATCCTGGGGCCGTTGCAGCAGGATCAGCGCCGTGCCGAAAAGCCCCAGCAGGGCACCGAGCAGTTGCCGTGCGTGCAGGCGCTCTGCGGTACCCAGTACCGAGAGCAGCACAATCAGCAGCGGCCAGAGGTAGGCGATCAGGCTGGCCTCAGCCGCAGGCGCGGCTTTGAGGGCGAAGAAGTACAGGGCGTGATAGACAAAGATCCCGAGAAAGCCGGTCAGCCAGACGGGCCACGGCTGGCGCCAGCTCTGGAAGCCGACCCGGCCCCGTCGCCCGAGAATGATCAGGCTGGCGACGAAGGCGATGCCGAAGCTCATGGCCAGCAACTGGAACGGCGGGATGCCTTCGGTGAGGGTGGTCAGCAGGGCCAGGCAGGACCAAAGAAAGATGGCGATCGTCCCGATGGCAGTGGCCGAGGTGGCTTTTTTGCCCGGGGCAAGCACTTCAAGAGAGGCGGTCATCTACGTTCCTTCGTAAACAGTAGTGCGGCGGCTGGAGTCAGGGTTGTTGCGTGCGGTCAACACCGCCCACGAGCTTAGTCGCAACCGGTTCGATCGTCGCGGCGAGGGGCCTTGGCGCCGCTTTGCGCTTGGTCACCAGCAACATGCCCAGTGACACCGCCACACCCAGGATAAATGCGCTCCATCCCCAATGAGGCAGGGCCAGTGCCAGCGTCAGGCAGAAGGCGGCGAATGAGTACATGCCGGTGGCCGTGGCCCGCAGCAAGGCGGCAGTGAACGCCGGCCCGCGGGTTTGCTGGGAGAACACCGCCATGACGCTGCCCAGTACCGGGAACACCGCCAACAGGCCGCTCCAGCGCTCACCCACGGTACTGGCCAGCAGGGTCACCACCAGGGTCAACGCGGCGCCGGCCAGCATGCGCAGCAGGAGCTTGTCGGACTTCGGTGCTGGGCCGGACACCAGCGGCTGTATCGCCGGAAACAGGTAAGGCGCGGTCAGCAGCGCGGTGGCTGCGGCGATGTTGGAAAACACCAGGGAGGCGGGGATCAGCGACAACACCAGCGCCACGGACGTCCAGCTCAGCAGCGCGATCAACAGCGCCGTTGGCCAGTTGAACCGTTGCGCTGCCTGGGCATACACCACGCAGAAGGTGATCATCGCAAACATGGCGGACAGGGCCGCCGTCGCGGATTGGGCGGCAAAGGCCGTGCCTTGCTCGACCGCCAGGAAAAACAGAATCGGCCCGACCACCACCGGCAGTCCCGACAACCAACCGGCGATGCTGGGGCCCCAGCGTTTGCCGGCCAGGGAGATCAACAACAGAAAACCGGGGATCACCAGCAGTTTCAAAAGCAGCACGGACAGATCCTTGTACGAGGGCAGTAGCCACAGCATACAAGGCTTTGCCCTGTCGCCTGAAACCTTCAGGCATGTCGCTTGCGGGGGCTTATGACATTCAGTCTGCCGGGGACTGCTACCGCGTCATTTTGCCTGATGCCAGTGGTCGTGTACGCAGGGGCCGGCTGAGTGTGTGGCATCGACTAACCTCAACGATGAGCGAAGGCCGCCAGTCGTCTCTGTGGGTCGGTTTCAAGGTGCGCGGTCGTTGCTTGAGGTGTGGCTCTGGTGCCACGCCCGCACAGCCACCCGTATGGAGGAATCAGATCGATGAAAGCCAAGCAAGGAGACACCTGCGCCTGCCCCAACTGCACCTGCAAACTGGGTGAGCACTCCGTCGTCCGTCATGGCAAGCATTACTGCTGCGAAGGTTGCGCCAAGCATCACGAACACGGCGAAGCCTGCGTCATGGCCGGTTGTAAGTGTGCGAAGGGCGCCCACGGTTGAAGGCACGCCATTGAGCGTGGGGCCGTTGGGCTTCACGTTCGATGGTGGCATCGATTGAGTTAACGGGTCGGGCGCCAAGTGACGTTCTCGATACCGAACTTCTGCGCTTGCGGCATGCTGGTCTTTTTGACGTTCTCGCGGACAAATCGACCGATCCGGCCGAAACCGGCGTCACAACTGGCCCAGTGCCAGGCTTCAGCGTTGTCCATCTTCTCGTGACGGATGATGAACGACTTGGGCACACCGTGAAGGGTGTATTCAATGACGAACAATTTTGCGTTGATCATGGTGTCGCTATTTCTCCCTGTCGTAGTTGAGTGATCGTCCACGGCAGGAAAAATTCACTCCGGTTGCCGAACGGTCATGAACTGGCAGCATGGGGGCGAGAGTTCGGCAGTCACGCCGATTGGACGCCAAGTGAGGGTGCGGGCAGCGCGCTCTGCTAGAATCGCTCATCTTCAATTGCAGAGGTGCCCTCATGAGCGAGCCGATTCGCCTGACCCAGTACAGCCATGGCGCAGGTTGTGGCTGCAAGATTTCGCCCCAGGTGCTGGAGGTGATTCTGGCCGGCAGCGGCGCGCAGAACCTCGACCCGAAACTCTGGGTGGGCAACGCATCTCGTGATGACGCGGCGGTGTACGCCATCGATGACGAGCAGGGTGTGGTCTCGACCACCGACTTCTTTATGCCGATTGTCGATGATCCGTTCGATTTCGGTCGCATCGCCGCCACCAATGCCATCAGCGACATCTACGCCATGGGCGGTGACCCGTTGATGGCGATTGCCATCCTCGGCTGGCCAGTCAACGTGCTGGCGCCTGAGATCGCCCGGGAAGTGATTCGCGGCGGCCGTGCGGTGTGTGACGCGGCGGGTATTCCATTGGCGGGTGGTCATTCGATTGACGCACCCGAGCCGATCTTCGGCCTGGCCGTTACCGGGCTGGTGAAAAAACGCCACATGAAGCGCAACGACACCGCCACTGCCGGTTGCCTGCTGTACCTGACCAAGCCGCTGGGGATCGGCATCCTCACCACCGCAGAGAAGAAGGGCAAGCTGCGCGACAGTGACGTGGGCCTGGCTCGCGACTGGATGTGCACCTTGAACAAGCCCGGGAGCCGCTTCGGCAAGCTTGCCGGCGTGACCGCCATGACCGATGTCACCGGTTTTGGCCTGCTCGGGCATTTGGTGGAAATGGCCGACGGCAGTGCGCTGACCGCTCGCGTCTACTACGACCGCGTGCCGCGCCTGCCGGGGGTCGAGTACTACCTGGACCAAGGGTGTGTGCCGGGTGGCACCCTGCGCAATTTCGACAGCTACGCCAGTAAACTCGGGCGCGTCCAGGAACTGCACAAGCGGGTGCTGTGCGACCCGCAGACCAGTGGCGGCTTGCTGGTTGCCGTGACACCGGAGGGCAACGAGCAGTTTTTGGCGGTGGCCGCCGAGCTGGGGTTGGACCTGGCGCCTATCGGTGAACTGGTCGAGCGACAGAGCAACGCGGTCGAGGTGATTTGATGCCCGTCGATATCACCGATTACCGCGACATCTTTCTCAACGATCGACCCATGATGGACACCCGTGCGCCGATCGAATTCACCAAGGGCGCGTTTCCCGGGGTGGTCAACCTGCCGCTGATGACCGACAACGAACGTCAGCGCGTCGGCACCTGTTACAAGCAGCAAGGCCAGCAGGCGGCCATTGTCCTGGGGCACCAGTTGGTCTCGGGGGCGATCAAGGCCGAGCGGATCCAGGCCTGGGCCGATTTCGCGCGGGCCCATCCCGAGGGTTATCTGTATTGCTTTCGCGGAGGCCTGCGCTCGCAGATCGTCCAGCAATGGCTCAAGGATGAAGCGGGCATCGAATACCCTCGGGTCGGCGGTGGCTACAAGGCAATGCGTACCTTCCTGCTGGATACGCTCGACCAGGCTGTCGGCCAGTGCGATTTCGTCTTGCTCGGTGGCATGACCGGTACCGGCAAGACCGATGTCCTCACGCGCTTGAACAATGGCCTGGACCTGGAAGGGCATGCCAATCACCGTGGTTCCAGTTTTGGCAAGCGGGCGAGCGGGCAACCCTCCAATATCGACTTCGAGAACCGCCTGGCAGTTGATGTACTGAAAAAGCGCGCCAGGGGTATCGAGCAGTTTGTGCTCGAGGATGAAAGCCGCATGGTGGGCAGTTGCGCCTTGCCGTTGCCGCTGTATCAGGGCATGCAGCGTTTTCCGATGGTCTGGCTGGAAGACAGTGTGCAGGGGCGGATAGAGCGCATCCTGCGTGATTATGTGGTGGACCTGTGCGCCGAGTTTGTCGCGGTGCATGGCGATCAAGGCTTTGCGCAGTTTTCCGAGCGCTTGCTGGGCAGCCTGAACAACATCAGCAAACGTCTGGGTGGCGAGCGCCACCAACGGCTGTTCGGCTTGATGGAAGCGGCATTGGCCGAACAGGCACGCAGCGGTGCGGTGGACCTGCACTGCGGCTGGATCGAAGGGTTGTTGAACGAGTACTACGACCCGATGTACGCCTTCCAGCGCGAGAAGAAGGGCGCTCGAATCGAGTTCGCGGGCGAGCAGGCCGCGGTGCTTGAATACCTGCGCGAACGCAGCCGCCGACAGGCTTGAGAACAAGGCGCCGATCGTCCAGCGCCTTGCCCCGCGTGTCTTACAGCACCAGCGCGCCGATCAGCCCGCACATCACGCCGACCAGCATGGTCAGCAGGGCCACGGTCACCAGCACCCGGGTGTCGAAGTCCTTGCGCAGCATCAGCAGCGACGGCAGGCTGATGCTGGGCAGAGTCATCAGCAAGGCAACTGCCGGGCCGGTGCCCATGCCCAGGGCCATCATGGTCTGCACGATCGGGATTTCCGCTGCGGTGGGAATCACGAACAAGGTGCCGACGATGGCCAGCGGTACCAGCCACCACAAGTTGTCTGCCATCGCCCCGTCAACGTGGGGAAACAGCCAGACCCGTGCGGCGCCCAGCACCAGCACTGCCAGGACATAGACCGGAATAGTGCTCCAGAACAACTGCCACAGAGTGCGAATCCAGCGGCTGAGGAAGGGTTGCGAATCCGTGGTGCTGACGTTCGCCACGGCTTGCAGCGCGGCTTCCGGCACGTGCTCGGGACGGGAAATGCGCTGGGCCACCAGTGAAACTCCCAGTACCAGCACGAGGCCGGCCACCAGTCGCAGGGCGGTAAAGCCCCAGCCCAGGACAAAGCCCATGAACACCAGGGTTGCCGGGTTCAGCACCGGGTTACCGATCCAGAACGCCAGCGCGGCGCCCACCGAAACGTTTTGCCGACGCATGCCGGCGGCCACCGGGGCGGCACAGCAACTGCACATCATGCCTGGCAACGCGAACAGCCCGCCACGCAGGGTCGAGGCGAAACCGGCCTTGCCGAACAGGCGCAGCAACCAGTCCCTGGGGATCAGCACCTGCAGCAATGAGCCGAGAATGACCGCCAGCACCGCCGCTTTCCAGATCGCCAGGAAATACACCTTGGCGTAGGCCAGGGCGGCCGCCAATGGCGAGGTCTGCGCATCATTGAGAATCGAGGCGCCAATGCTGTGGTTGTCGGCAGCGACGAAGGCCTTGAAGTAGTACGGCGACCACTTGACGTAGTAGAGGCCGATGCAGGCCACCAACAGGAACAGGGCGGGCTTCCACCAGAACGACCAGCCCCGTGTAGGGGCTGCTAAGGAGTTGGACATGCGGGGGTTCCGGACAATAGAGACAAGGGGCGCATCATACCCCAGCCCGGTTTCCCCTGTAGACGTGAAGACCTGTGGGTGAGAAGCCGACCTGTCAGGTCGGACAGGCCTCATCCCCGTTGTCCAGCCCCTGCTTGAAGTGCTGGCTCTGCAAGGTGGCCTTGCCGTTATGCCAGGTCAGGGTCAGTACGTAGAGTGAGTCGAAGTCGCCGGACTGCCAGTCATCGGTAATGGACTGTTTGCCCCCGACAGCCTCTTGCGCCACTTTGTTGATCAGTTCCGGCAGGTAGCCGTGAGACCAGGCCGTATAGATAGTGGCGTTGTGGTACTTGTTGTGGAGCAGTTCGTCAGCCAGCTCGCTGGTGTCATTGGCCGAAAACTCGATGTTCACCGGCAGCCCCAGTTTGATGGCGCTTGGGCTGATGGTCATCAACGGGCGAATGTAGCTGTAGGAGTTATCGAGCTCGCCTTCCTCGACATTGCGGGTCGGATTGGCGGCAAAGACGAAATCGGCCTTGCCGAATTTCTCCGGCAGCAGTTGTGCCAGGTCGATAGCACGGTTCAGGCCCTGGCAATTCAATTGGCCGAGGCCGCCGGCAGGTTTTTCCGCGTGACGCAGGAACACCAGGGTCTGGGTGCCGTCAGCCGGCTGCGCACGGCTTTCGCTGGACTCAAGGGCAAGGAACAGGGCACCTGCCACCAGCAAGGCCGGAAAGAGCATCAAGGAGCGGCGCTTCAGGCGATGGGTGAGCTTGAATTTGTTGATCATTGAATAAAAGTTCTTCAGCACATTTGATTAAGGCTGACAAACCTTTCCATCGCGAGCAGCCTGCCTGGCTACGGATGGTTTTCCGTGTCGTGGAGCAAATCGTCTGGCACTAGGGCTGGCTTCAGAGTCTATTGAGGCCCGTTGGTTCGAATAAAGTTTGCGGGCGGCACTTTATCCGGGGTGCCCTGTGGGGCGTGTACCAGGTTAGCGACATAATGTTTCTGAATTAAGATGCTCCCCTTGCGACGCGCGGGTTTAAGCTAGCCGCGGTAAGGCCCGGCGTACGCCACGATCAAGGCCAGAGCTCAGTCATTTAATTGTCACTGGATGTTCATTATGACCGATTTGTCAGCATTTCCTATTACTGAAAAATGGCCTGCACAGTTCCCCGAGTGGATCCAGCTCTACTCCTTACCGACGCCTAACGGGGTCAAGGTCTCGATCATGCTGGAGGAGATAGGCCTGCCCTATGAGCCGCACCGGGTATCGTTCGACACTCAGGACCAGATGTCCCCGGCGTTCCTGTCGTTGAGCCCCAACAACAAGATCCCGGCGATCCTTGACCCGCACGGCCCTGGCGACCAGCCCCTGGCGTTGTTCGAGTCTGGAGCGATCCTGATTTACCTCGCCGACAAGAGCGGGCAGTTGTTGGCTCAGGAGTCGGCCGCCCGTTATGAGACCCTTCAGTGGCTGATGTTCCAGATGGGCGGTATCGGCCCGATGTTTGGCCAACTGGGCTTTTTCAACCGGTTCGCCGGCAAGGACTACGAGGACAAGCGCCCCCGTGACCGTTACGTGGCCGAGAGTGTGCGCTTGCTCAAAGTGCTCGACGAACGCCTGCAAGGTCGTGACTGGGTCATGGGCGAGCGCTACACCATCGCTGACATCGCCATTTTCCCATGGGTGCGTAACCTGATCGGCTTCTATGAAGCCGGGCATCTGGTGGAGATCAACAATTTCCCGAATGTACTGCGGGTGCTGGAGCGCTTTCTGGCACGACCGGCGGTTATTCGCGGCCTGGAAATTCCAAAGCCATGAATGGAACGCCACTGCCGTCGCGGCGGTGGCGTTTTTCAGCGTCCGGCAGAGCCAGTGTTCAGCGGTTGCTCGCCGCCAGCTTGAGACCAAAGCCTATCAGCGCCAGGCTAGCCACCCGGGTGGCGATCGTGCGGGCCAGGGGCAGTGTCTTCAAGCGAATCGCGGCGGCATTGCCCACCCATACCAGCGCCCCCTGGTAGAGGAAACTGATCAGTGTGATGTGCACCATCATCGCCACCAGGGTGACACTCGATGAACCCGGTTGGATGAACAGTGGGAAAAATGCCACGAAGAACAACATGACTTTCGGGTTGGTCAGGCTGATCACCAGTGCATTACGCAGATAGGTGCGCGCCGAGCGTTTCGGTTCCTCGCCGCCAGTATCGCGGGCGACCGGGCCGAACAACATGCCAAGGCCCATCCAGCACAGGTAGGCGGCACCGAACCATTGCAAACCGTGGAACAACATGGGGTTGGCATGCATGACCGCTGCCAGGCCTGCTGCGGCGGCAATCATGTAGGCCGCATCGCCCAGCAGGGTACCGATGACCGCGCCAAAACCCGCGCCGATGCCGTTGCGGGCAGTGGCATTGAGGATGGCAAACGTGCCGGGGCCGGGCATCAGTTGGAAGATCACAATGGCCGCGATGAAACTGCCGTAGTTCTGGATGTCGAACATGGGGGTACTCCGTATCCTTCGGGGTGTTGGGGTCGGCTTTGAGCCTAGCTCACCGGCAACACGGTGTCTGCTGGCGCGGGGGGCAACCCTGTCGGCGAACGTCAATTATTGCCAGATCTGTAATAAACTCTTCCGGAATGTGCATTTGTGTCGCAAGGGGGCAGGGGCATAAGCTTCCGGTCTTTGCGACCTTTGTCTTGTCCAGGCCGTTGGCCTCCTGCCAGGAAACCTCATGTCCAGTCAGTTCCCCGAAGCCCGTCCTCGCCGTTTGCGGCGCACCCCGCAATTGCGCAGCCTGTTCCAGGAGACCGAGTTCACCCTCAATGACCTGGTCTTGCCGATCTTTGTCGAGGAAGAAATCGACGATTTCGTGCCGATCACCAGCATGCCGGGCGTGCGTCGGATCCCCGAGTCGAAACTGGCCGGTGAAATCGAGCGGTATGCACGAGCGGGTATCAAGTCGGTGATGACCTTTGGCGTGTCCCATCATCTGGATGGCAACGGCAGCGACACCTGGCATGAAAACGGTCTGGTGTCGCGCATGGCGCGGATCTGCAAGGACGCGGTGCCGGAGATGATCGTCATGTCCGATACCTGTTTTTGCGAGTACACCGATCACGGTCATTGCGGCGTGATGCATGGCGCTGAGGTGGACAACGACAACACCCTGATCAACCTCGGCAAGCAAGCGGTCGCCGCGGCGCGGGCAGGGGCCGATGTGATTGCCCCGTCAGCGGCAATGGACGGGCAGGTCCAGGCCATTCGCCGGGCGCTGGATGCAGCCGGTTTCAGCCAGACCTCGATCATGGCCTATTCGACCAAGTTCGCCTCCGCGCTGTACGGCCCGTTCCGCGAAGCCGGTGGCAGTGCGCTCAAGGGGGACCGTAAAAGCTATCAGATGAACCCGATGAATCGCCGTGAAGCCGTGCGCGAATCCTTGCTCGACGAGCGGGAAGGCGCCGATGCGCTGATGGTCAAGCCGGCGGGGGCGTACCTGGATATTATCCGCGATATCCGTGAAGCCTCGCGCTTGCCGTTGGCGGCGTACCAGGTCAGTGGCGAGTACGCGATGATCAAGTTCGGTGCGGCCGCCGGTGCCATCGATGAAGAGCGCGTGGTGCGTGAGAGCCTCGGTGCGATCAAGCGCGCCGGCGCGGACCTGATCTTCACATACTTCGCGATGGACCTGGCCCTGAGCGGGATCTGAGCCGGCACTAACGGGTGCTCAGCAGAGGAACGGCCTGATCCCGTGGTCGCGAAAGTAGCGTTCGATGACTTTCGGGTCGGCCGACAGGTCGGCCACCGCCACGTAAGTGTCCGGTCGCAACAGGTAGAAACCGTTGCGCGCCAACCCGGCGGCTTCGTGGGCGGGCAACCAGTCGAACACCTGTAGCGCCAGACGATGTTCAGTGCACCAGGCGCGCATTTCGTCGCTGGTGTCACCGTACACGTGCACCTGCCAGTCCAGGCGGCTCAGGCTGGCGAAGTTGTCGGTGACGCCGTCTGGCACCCAGGGCAGGCGATCCCCGCCGAACACATGGCCGGCGTGCCCCTCGCTCAATGGCATCCCCCGATAGTTCAGGGTGATTTGAGACGCGGTGCGAAACAGAAACTCTCGAGCCCGCTCCACGGACGCCATTTTCGGCAACAGGAAGGGCGCCAGGCGGGTACGCAGCAGGTCGGCGATCGGGCCTTCGGCGGTGACGAAGCTGAACACCCTGTCGGTGGTCGCCACCAGTCGGCGGGCAAAGGCCATGCGTTCGATCTCGTAACTGTCGAGCAACTTGTCGCTGGCCCCACCGTTGAGGACGGCGGCGAGTTTCCAGGCCAGATTGATCGCATCGCCAATGCCCGTGTTCATGCCCTGGCCACCCGCGGGGCTGTGGACGTGGGCCGCGTCACCGAGCAAAAAGGCACGACCCAGGCGGAACTCGTCCGCCACCCGATGGTGGACCCGGTAAGTCGAGAACCAGTTGACGGTATCGATTTGCACCTTCAGGTGATCCATGGCGCGACGGCTGATGTCTTCGAACCTGAGGGTTTCAGCCTGTTCCGCGCGTTCGTCGCGCACGGTGCCGATCAACCGGACACGGCCAGTGCCGGCGAGGGGGAACACGGCCAGGAAGTCGGCTTCATCCAGGTCCACATGCAGCTCGCCATTGAACGCCGGGCCGGAGCCATTGACGTCGGCGACATAAAACACTTGCTGGTACGTGCCGCCGGGAAAGCCGATGTCGAGTGCCTTGCGCACGGTGGAGCGAGCACCGTCGCAGCCGGCAAGGTAGCAGGCCTGGCAGCTGTGTGATTGACCGTCGGGCAACAGCAGTTGGGCGATAATGCCGCCGTCGTGCTCGCTGAAACCGGTCAACTCGGTGTCTCGCTCGACCTCCACGCCAAATTGTTCCAGACGCTCGATCAGCAACCGTTCGTGTTGATCCTGCGGGTAAATTTCCAGGAAAGCGTAGGGCGTCAGGTCCTTGCCGATGCTCGCCAGGGGCAGTCGCGCGGCGGGCACGCCCTTGACCCACATATTGACGGCGGGCACGGTGTGGCCGTTCTGCACCACGGCCTGGCTGAGGTCGAGCTGGCGGTACAGCTCAAGGGTGCGGGCCTGGACGGCCAGGGCGCGGGAGGTGGTGCCGGGGACGCTGGTCTTGTCGAGTATGCGCACCCGGACCCCGAGTTTGCACAGCCAAAGCGCCAGGACCAGCCCCGTGGGGCCGGCACCGATGATCAGTACGTCGCTGCGGTTCATAGCGTTGCCCTCGTAGGAGCGCTCCGTGCGACGCTGGCTTGAGATTTAGAAGAACGCCAGCGTCAGGTTCACGCTGACCCCGCCACCTTCCGGTCGGTTGACGGAATCAAACTCGGACACCCAGCGGCCATTGATGCTCGCCTGGGCATCGGAAAACTTGCCACTCCAGCCAATGTACGGCCCGACACCGGCCGAGTGTCCGCGAAAGCCGTTCAACTGGTCGGCAGTCGGACCTTCGTCGTCGGTCACCTGCTTGATCACGCCGCCCACCACCCCGGCCGCCCAGCCATTGCCAAGGCCATGGGTCCAGAGGCCATCAAGGCGAAAGATACAGCCGTTCTGGTAATCGGTGGCGTCGTTCCTGGTATAGAACTCGAACGCCCCCAGCAGGCTGAACTCACCGCCTTTCTCGTACAGGTGGGTGTAGGCCAGGGTCGGCATGAAGGTGTAGGTGTTCTGCCCGGCGTTGGCCAGGCGATCCTTGTCGTAGGCGCCGGTGGGCACATAGATCGGCAAGGACATCGCAATGTGATCGGTGGCGCTGAAGTGGTAACCGGCTGCAATCGGCGTGATCAGGGCGTCGGCAAACTGGGTGCCGTAGTCGGTTTCACGCACCGTATGGCCGCGTGGTCCGGTGAGGTCGACCTCGGCGTCGGTGTACTGCACGGGCAGGCCAACGGCCGAAGCAAAGTTCCAGCGACCCTTGCCGGTGTCCCAGATTCGAGTGATGTTGGTCATGGTATAGGAGACTTTCATCTTCAACCCGCTACCCACTTCGCCGCGCACCGGTGCTGGCTTGCTCTTGCTCAGTTCACCGTCGTAATAGATGGAGGTCGCCGACACCACCCAGCCAGGCTCCGGTGGAATGATCCCGGCGTTGGTGTAGATGATCTGGCCGGTAATCGGCCTGCCGACACTGCCCTCGGTAGCCAATACGTAGGGACTGCCACTGAACAACAGCAACGCCAATGGCAGGCTGGCGACCGGCACTCTTTTCATGCGGGCTCTCTTGATTATGCGTTTTATTGGAGGTGAGGTGCCACACGGCCGATTTGCCTCGAAGCGGATCCCTACAGTTTAGATCCGGCTGTCCGGCATTACCCTTTCCAGGACCGGGGCTCAGCGTTGAGCAAATGCAAGGTGTAGGCCCAGCGCGGCGAAGGTGGCGGCAAAGCCGCGACGTAGCCAGTTCTGGACGCCGGGGGATTCAATGACGGCGGTGCGAAAAATGTGGGCCAGTAAGCCATAGATCACAAACACTGCAAAGGTCATGAGCATGAACACGGCGCTGAGTGTCAGCATCTGTAGCGACGCCGCAGGACCGCCTGGCGTGATGAACTGCGGGAGAAATGCCAGGAAGAAAATCGTCAGCTTGGGGTTGAGTACATTCAGCAGGCAGGCCCGAAGCATGATGTGTGCAGCGCTGCGGGTCACGGGGACATCGGTCACGGCAAAGGCTGAGCGATCGCGCCAGGTGGCATAGGCCAGGTACAACAGGTAGGCGACCCCGGCGAATTTCAACCCCTGAAAGGCCAGCGCGCTGGTATGCAGAATCGCCGACAGCCCCAGGATCGAAGCCATCAAGTGCGGCACGATACCGGCGGTGCAGCCCAGTGCGGCATACACACTGGCTCGCTTGCCCGCGCTCAGTCCGGTGGACAGGGTGAACACCACGCCGGTGCCGGGGATCAGGACAACAATCAATGAGGTGATCAGGAAATCCAGGGTCAGCATCGCGTCGAACTCCTTCAAACGTTTGGGTGTCAGACAGCCACGAATCAATCTCTCAGTGAAGAGCACGGGTGCTTGCATTTCCACCGGGAAAACCCGGAGTGTAGGCGCCAGCGTTTCACCCGGTATGTCAAAAGGACCCTTGAACCTCCCATGCACTGCAAATCATTGATCACCGGCCTGACGGCGCTCTTGCTGCTGGCGGGTTGCGCGAGCCAGGCCCCTCGGCAGGCGGTGCCGAAACCGGCCCAGGTCAAAGCGCAGATTGTCCGCTTGTTACCAGCCAGGACCCTTGACCGTGAAGGCTGGGCCAATGACATCTATACAGCGTTCGCGGAACAGAAGATCCCTGCCACCACGCAGAACCTCTGTTCAGTGCTGGCCGTGACCGAGCAGGAGTCGACGTTTCAGGCGGACCCTGTGGTTCCCGGCCTGGGCAAGATCGCCCGGGACGAGATCGATCGACGCGCTGCCAAGGCGCACATCCCCAACCTGTTGGTGCGGGGTGCCTTGCAGGTCAGCTCGACGAACGGCAAGAGCTACAACGACCGGTTGAACGCGGCGCGCAGTGAGAAAGAACTCAGCGCCATCTTCGATGACTTCATTGGCCGGGTGCCGATGGGGAAAAGCCTGTTCGACGGCTTCAATCCGGTGCATACCGGAGGACCGATGCAAGTCAGCATCGCGTTTGCCGAGCAGCAGGCGCGCAGCTATCCCTATGCGGTGGACGGTTCGATTCGACGTGAGGTGTTCTCCCGGCGCGGCGGCATGTACTTCGGCATCGCGCATTTGCTCGGCTACCCGGTCAATTACAGTCAGCCGTTGTACCGCTTTGCCGATTTCAATGCCGGTTGGTACGCCAGTCGCAACGCGGCTTTCCAGGCGGCACTCAATCGTGCGACCGGTAGTTCACTGGCGCTGGATGGTGACCTGATCCGCCATGGCTCAATCATGCCGGGGACAACGGAGTTGGCGGTACGGAGCCTGGGTAAGCGCCTGGACATGCGTAACACGACCATTCGCGATCAGCTGGAGCTGGGGGACAGCCTGGCGTTCGAAGACAGCAAGCTCTATAAGCGGGTGTTCGAGCTTGCACAAAAGGCTCAAGGCAAATCACTGCCCCGGGCGGTATTGCCGGGAATTGAATTGCAAAGCCCGAAAATTACTCGAAAACTCACCACGGCCTGGTTCGCCAAGCGTGTCGATGAGCGTTATCAGCGTTGCATGAAGCGAGCGTCTGGCGCGTAAGGGCGGGGCAGGCAAGAAAAAGCCCGGCGGTTCAGGCCGGGCTTTTTGTCCTGTACTGCGGGACTGCAAGTCATGCGCGGTTCTGGGTCAGGCGATCGGAGCCACCCTCGGCGACGCGGTTCTGTTGCAGGCGATCGGAGCCACCTTCGGCGACGCGGTTCTGTTGTAGACGATCGGAGCCACCCTCGGCGACGCGGTTCTGTTGCAGACGATCGGAGCCACCTTCGGCAATGCGATTCTGGATCAGGCGATCCGAGCCGCCTTCGACAATTACTGGCTGGAGCTGGGTGTCGATGGCCGGTTGTGCCTGCGAGGCGGCAAAAGCGTTGGCGGCCAGTACCGAGAAAGCGAGGCTGAGAATGATCTGGCGTTTCATGGTGGTGTGCTCCGGGGTGTTGTGGGTAGGTATGGAGCAGATGTTACGCGTCAGGATTTTTATGAGAACTTCATTGGGTCGATGGTGAACATCGATGGCATTGATGGGGTGGGAGTGATGACGTACCTGTCGTTGATGGCGTTGGGCAGGGTGGGCAACTCTTGGACGTATCCTTCTATATAGGTAGTCGAGGTTTCAGGGGGGGGGCGGCTTTACTGATAGAAACCCTGAATTAGCAGTTGACGGCGAATTTTATCTGTCTATAATCCGCCCCACTTCCGGCGCAGTCGAAACGGAAAGCTCCTTGGTAAACAATGAGTTATGAAGTTTTCGGCAGCGGGTTGCTTCAGGTCATCGAAGCCAAAAGGAAGTTGAAAAAGAGGTGTTGACAGCGGTGTGTAACACTGTAGAATCCGCCTCCCGCTGACGAGAGATCGAAAGCGCAAGTGATTGAAGTTGCAAAGGATTCTTTGAAAACTTCTGAAAATAACCACTTGACAGCAATAGAGGCTGCTGTAGAATACGCCGCTCGGTTGAGATGAAAGATCTTAACCAGCCGCTCTTTAACAACTGAATCAAGCAATTCGTGTGGGTGCTTGTGCAGTCAGACTGATAGTCAACAAGATTATCAGCATCACAAGTTACTCCGCGAGAAATCAAAGATGTAACCAACGATTGCTGAG